>JAHJRV010000078.1 GCA_018830725.1 Actinomycetota bacterium
AATGAAAGAAGTTAATAATATTTTAATAGTGGGGTTAGGTGGGCAAGGAGTACTTCTTGCATCAGATGTAATATCTATGGCAGCTTTTAAATCAGGATATGATATTAAAAAAAGCGAAGTTCATGGCATGTCCCAGAGAGGTGGTAGTGTGACAACTCATGTCAGATTTGGTTCAAAAATTTATTCTCCTTTAATCAAAAGGGGTAAGGCTGATTTTATTTTAACTTTAAAAAATAGTGAAATATATAGAGTAAAAGATTTTCTGTCTAAAGATGGAAAAATAATAAGTATACCAGAAGGACTTTTAGATAAATTAGAAAATAAAAAAACACTAAATATTGCCATGATTGGAATTTTATCTAAATATTTAAACATCTCTTCTAAAATATGGGAAAAGGTCATAAAGGAAACGGTACCTTCAAAATTTCAACAATTAAACCTTAAAGCATTTGAAATAGGAAGAGAAGCAAAATTTTAAAGAGAAGTTTATAATTAGACAAGAATAATTTTAGAAATAGAGTTTAATTTTTATGAAAAACAGAATTTTGATAAGTATGACAGAAAATGTTATATTGCAAGACCCGACCCCTATTTTAGAGAGATAAAGTTGTAAGGAGAATTTTTTATTGGATAAGTTAAGGATTTTTCAGAAAAAGTTTAATGAGATTTTATCTAAAGCCAATTCACAAGGTAGAACTAAATTATTGGAAAATGAAGCTTATGAGCTTTTGGATATTTGGGGAATAAAAACACCAAAATTTATAGTTATATCAAATCATATTGATTTAGAAAAAGATTTAGAAATATCTAAAGAGAATTTAGAAGTAGTTAAAAAAGCATTTGGTAAAAAATTGGTTTTAAAAATTCTATCTCCAGACATTGCTCATAAGACAGAAGTTGGTGGAATAAAAATAATTGATAATGATAGTTTTGAGATTAAAAAGAATTATAAGAATATGTTAGAAGAAGTCAGAAGCAAAGTACCAGATGTAAATATTTTTGGGGTTATGATATCTAATTTTATAAAACCAAAGTTTGAACTCATAGTAAGCATATTAAATGACCCACAATTTGGACCAGTATTTAGCGTGGGGTTAGGCGGGATATATACTGAGCTTTTTAAAGATATAGTAATGGGTGTTGCACCTGTCACCTTTGAAAAGTTAAAAAACTTAATTAAAAAATTAAAGTGTCATCCTATTTTATATGGTTACAGAGGTAGTAAGATAGTAAATGAGGAAAAATTATTATCTACACTAATGGCTATAAATCAATTATCAATTTTCTCTCTTGATTTTAATGGGAAGAGATCCAACGATAAAAAAGTTTCAGATAATAGTAATGAAAAAAATTTAATTTCTGATATTGAAAGATTTTCAGACAATACAAATTTTTCAGATTATATTATTGATGAGTTTGAAATGAATCCATTAGCTATTACTGAAAAAGGAGAGTTAGTTGCTATTGACTGTATATGTCGTTTTCATAAAAAAACTATTGATGATATAAAGCCATTTGAAAGCCCAAATTTAACTAACATTGAAAAATTCTTTAAGCCGGAAACAATCGCTGTAATAGGAGCATCGGAAATAGAGAATAGACCGGGCACAATTATCTATAAAAGTTTAAAAATAGCCAGTAATAGTTTAAAAGAATCAAGTTTTAAAAAAGTTTTTCCTGTTAATGTAAAAAGAGAATATATATTTAGTAATAAATGCTATAAATCTATTAAAGAGATTGAAGAACATATTGATTTAGCAATATTAGTTGTACCAGCAAAATATAGTTATGAAATAATTAAAGATGCAGTTAAATCAAATGTCTCAGCAATTATTATTATAAGTGGAGGATTTAGAGAATCTGGTAAGTTAGGAATCGAACTGGAAGATAAAATAAAATTGGAAATAAAGGATACTAAAACGAGAGTACTTGGCCCAAATTGCTTAGGTATTTATTTTGTCCCTAATAATTTATCATCATTTTTCCTGCCTTCTGAAAAAATGAACATTCCTAAAAGAGAGAAAAACGAACTTTCTATATTGAGTCAAAGTGGAGCAATAAGTGTGAACCTAATGCATCTTCTTCCAAATGTTGGTGTAAGATCCATTGTTTCCTTTGGAAATATGGCTGATGTAGATGTGACTGATTTAATCGCTTACTTTAATAAGGATAAGGGTACGAAAGTTATTGCTCTATATATTGAAGGATTTAAAAATGGAAGAAAATTTTATGAGGTTGCAAAAAATCTTAAAAAACCATTAATTGTTTTAAAAGGCGGAAAAGTTGAAGAAGTTAAAGAAGCTACTATCTCTCATGTAGGTGCAATGGCAGGAAATTATGATATTGTAAAAACGGTTTTTGGAGATGCAAATGTGATAAATGCAGAAGATATTCAACAATTTTTTGAATATTGTAAGATATTTACTCTTCTCGATGAGAAAAGAGTAGAAGGAAACAAAATTGCTGTTCTTTCTAACTCTGGAGGTCTTGGTATATTGGGAGCTGATGGAATTAAAAACAGCAGACTTTCTTTAACAAAATATAGTGAAAATACTATATCTAAAATTAAAAATATAGTAAGAGGATTTTTAACAGTTTCAAATCCAACAGATATTGGAACAGATGCTACTGATATGGATTATATTGAAGTAGCAAAATATATATGTGATGATAGAGAGGTCTCTGCCTTAGTTCTGCTTCCGGGATTTGAACCTCCACCTATAGAAATTCCAAGATTAATTAAAAATATAGGAAAGATTTGTAAGCAGATAGAGAAGCCAATTGTCGTAGCATTTACTCAAACTGAAGATAGGATAAAATTTGCAAATCAACTCGAAAGCAAAAATGTTCCTGTATTTCACTCGCCAGAAAGAGCAGTTAAAGCCCTAGCAAAATATATTAATTACTATTACCAGACTGGATATTTTCCCTTGGAAAGTTCATCAGTGAATTTATAGATATTTTTAAGCTCTTCTTCAATAACAGATTCTATATTTGTTTTAATATTTTTTATATCAACTCCTGGTTTCAGTACTAATTGAGCTGATGCAATAAGAGGTTTATCAATAGGTTTACCAATTTGACTGCAAAGCCAAATATACACTTCATGTATACCAGGTATTTCTTTGTAAACTTTATCAGCTATTTCATGACTTAAAACATTATATATTTTTCCCACATGGCTGATAGGATTTTTACCAGCAGCTGCCTCTGTACTCATGGGTCTATTAAGTGCTATTACACCATTTACTCTGTTTCCTCGACCTACCTGACCACAATCAGCACCTTCAGCTGAGGTACCTACAACCGTTAAATACATACCTTCTTCACCACGTTTAGGGTCATCGAGAGTGTTAATATCGATATTAACTTTATTAAAATTCAGGTTATTTTTACTTATAAAATCTGAAATAGCTAATCGAATTTCTTTTTTGCGGGTAAAATATTTTTTCTCGTTATCTATAAATCTATCAACAAACGCCATGGCTATTGTAAGGGTTAAATTTCTTTTCTGTCTATAAGCCATAACTTTAATATCCTCTCCACACTCAGGAAATTTTTCCTTAAATTTTTTTGAATTAAGATGCTTTTCTATATTAATTACTATTTTTTCAGTTTCAGTAAAAGGAGCATAACCAACTGAAGCTGAAGTATCATTTGCTCCAATAACTTCTCTATCAAAAATATCCATTAGTTCTGGGGATCCTGGTTTTATCTCATTTTGATAAATAACATGTTCTAAAGGATCAACAAATCGTAATTTCTCTCTAAACCAACTTTTAGCAGTCTCTATTGCTATCTCTCCAACAGGAATCTTCTTATCTTTATATTCATAAACAGCTCTATCCCCAAATACTAATCGCATAGGCTCATCAATAGTTCCACCACCAATTTTAGGACTTGACTTACCTGCCACTAATAACGCCTTATCAATGTTATGATGAGCTATTTTTCCAAAAACATTCTTATATTCTTTACACAAGGCAACAGAAACCTTCTCCATAATGGCATCACAAATTGAATCAGGATGCCCTTTTCCTTTTCGCTCTACTAACTCTACCTGTTGTTTCTCAACAGGACTGCTTTTCAATTCTTCAATTGAGATGTTTCTCATATGCTTCTCCCTTAAATTAAAACTAAGTAATAAAAATTTAATTTTGAAATGATATAATATTATGCATTATATTGCAAACATTGTGTTAATCTCAAATTTTCAGTAAAATTTGAAAAATACATAATATTTAAGAGTTTACCTATAAATTTTAATGAAAGGGAAAAAATTTGAAATATGCGATAATTTCAGATATTCATTCCAATTTGGAAGCTTTCCAGGTAGTGATTGATAGGATACATCAGGAAAAAGTAGATAAAATAATCTGTTTAGGAGATTTGGTTGGTTATAATGCAAATCCGAATGAGTGCGTTGAATTGGCTAAGGATGAAAATATTCAATGTATTTTGGGAAATCACGATGCAGCTGTTATTGGGAAGGCAGATATAAATTTTTTTAACATCATTGCAAAACAAGCTATTCTCTGGACAAAAAAGAAGATTTCCCCTAAAAACTTCATATTTTTAGAGAGTCTCAGTGAGAATTGTTCTATTGATTCAGATTTTTTTATTGTTCATGGTTCTCCGGTAAATAGGGATGAATATATATTTACACTGCAAGAAGCAAGACATCATTTTGAATATCTTTTAAAAAATTCCATAAATCTATGTTTTTTTGGACATACACATAGAAGAGCTATATATCATCATACTATAAAGGGTAACTTCAAGGACCATACTGGAAAAGAGTCATTAAAACTTAGAAAAATGGACTATTATATGATAAATCCTGGCGGAGTGGGTCAACCAAGAGATTACGATTCAAGGTCGTCATTTCTATTTTACGATTCAGATAAAAATAAAATAGAAATGATAAGGCTGGAATATGATATAGAAAAATGCGCGCAGAAGGTTTTAGATGCAGGTTTAGACACAAAGTTAGCTCAGCGTCTATTTTTTGGCATGTAATTTACTTATTAAGTTTATTCTTTGCCAATTTTTATTTCTTTTAAGCTTTTAATATATCTTTTTGCAAGATCAACATAAGTATCTTTAAAATATTCATATTCTTTTTTGTAATCCTCTTTTATCTCACCAATTATTTTTGCTGGAACACCAACACATATTTTACCATCAGGAATCTTTTGATTTTGCTTTACTACTGTTCCTTCTCCTACAACTGCCCATTCTCCTACAAATGCCCAATCACTGATGATTGCTCCCATTCCTATCACTGCATTATCTTTTATAGTACATCCATGTAATGTAGAGGCATGACCTACATTCACTCTATTTCCAATTTTACATATCTCATTTGGTCTGGCATGGACAACACAGTTCTCCTGAACACTTGTTTCATTTCCAATTACAACTTTACCATAATCACCTTTTATTCTTGCTCCAGGACCAATAAAGCAACCATCACCTATAGTAACATCTCCAATTATGGAAGCTGACTTACTGATATAAGTATTTATTCCGATCTTCGGTATTTTTCCCTCAAATTCATAAACCGACATTATTCTTCCTCCTAATATATTGTTCAATTAATATTTATTAATAATTTTTTTCTCAGTTTCCCATATTTGATAAGCTTATTATACCTATTACCTTTTTAACTTAATTTCTAATTATAATGAAAAATTACTTTCTTTAGTTAATTTAATATATGATTCTTTATCTCCCTCTTTTGATAATAAGTATAAAAATGTCTCAAGTTTTGAAACTTTAAGAATTAATTTTTCAAAAAAAATATTTTATGATTACTATTAGATTTTACATACTTTTTAAATTAGATTCTCTTTGCTATAATAATTAGTCCTTATTTAAAAATTTGTAAGTGGGAGTATGAATATAATTGTGTCTAGCATAGAATAGTTCTTTATGAAAAATTTATGTTTTTAAGCTTTTTAAAAATTTTCAATATTATTTTAAAAATCAAATATAAAAAAATAAAAT
>JAHJRV010000079.1 GCA_018830725.1 Actinomycetota bacterium
ACCATCAAAATTACTTTTAAGGAAATTGAATTCTTTTTTAGTGGTTATACCGATAAGAAGCTCACTCAAAATGATGCCATTATAGTGAATTCTATCCTCATTGATTAAGGGTAACACAAAATCATTGACTACTTTGTTTTTACCTCTAAAGAACTCAATCCAGATAGTACTGTCTGTGAACCACTCTACACCTGAAGGCGTAAAGCTTCCTGCTTCATAGTCGAGAGCAACCTCTCAACTCCACAGGCGTTAATTCCCGTAGTTCCTACGGTAGATAGGGCTAATTTGAGAATGTTTCTGGCAGCATTGATGTCTCTATCTATTATCAGACCGCACTTAGGACATTTGTGGATTCTAACAGCCAAGGTTTTTGAAACAATCTTTGAACAATTACTACAGATTTGAGATGTATTTCTGGGGTTAACTCCAACAGCCCATCTACCAGCTTCTTCCGCTTTATAGACAAGCATTTGAAGGAATCTTTTCCAGGAAACATCACTAATTGATTTTGCTAAATATTTGTTTTTAACCATGCCCTTGATATTTAAGTTTTCAAAGGCAATGAATTGAAAGTTGTTTACTAATTTATTGGATAGTTTATGAAAAAGGTCTAATCTCTGATTAATTATTTTCTCGTGTATTCTGGCTACTTTTAACCTTGATCTGCTCCTGTTCTTGCTTTTTAGCTTCTTTCTTGAATGTTTTTTTTGAATTCTTGATAGTTTTTCTTCTGACTTTCTTAAATATCTTGGATTATCTATTCTTTCTTTTTTAGAAGTGACTAAAAGGTTATTTAATCAAACGTCAATACCTACCATGTTCTTTATCATTATATCTTCAATTTTCTTCTTTTTTGGCACTTCTTTATTGATTTCAACAGCAAAACAAACATACCATTTATCTATCTTCCTTATAATTGCACAGGTTTTTATCCTGGTGAGTTTTTCAATGGGTCTGTGATATCTGAGTTTGATAGTACCTATTTTTGAAAGATATGTCTTTGAATGTTTAGGTTTTTTCTGATTTATTCTAAGCTCAAACCCTGACTGAGGATAGACAAAACTGTTATATCGATACTTTCCTTTAAATCGAGGATAACCTGGTTTTTGCTTTCTTACCCGCTTGTTTTCCTTAACCCTTCTGAAAAAGTTCTGAAAAGATTTATCTACCCGCCTAGCTACATCTTGAAGAACCTGAGAATAGATCTTACTTAATTCTGGATTTTCTTTTTTGAGTTTTGGTATCTCTTTTATCTGATCAAAGCAAGAGATTCTCTTTTTATCCTTTTTGTAGGCGTTTCTTCGTTCTTCTAAAAAATGATTATAAAGCCAGCGACAGGAAGAAAGCTGGCTATTAAACAAGGTTTCTTGGGTCTTTGTTAGATATAGTCTGTATTTGTAAGTTCTTGTTATCATATTAGGCTTTGTTCTTGGATATATTTTTTAATAGTCTCTGATGTTACTGTGCCTGCTGTTCCTACATAGTATGTTCTTGTCCACAACCTATTAGGAATTTTATGTTTTAATTCTGGATATTTTTCTTTTAACCTACGACTACTTACTCCTTTAAAAACATTTACCAATTTAGAAGGGCTATAACGAGGAGGAGCAGAAACAAAAAGGTGAATATAATCTGGCATTATTTCTACCGCTAATAATTCAACATCTTTTGGCTTAGCTGAGGTTTTAAAAAGCTCTTTGAGCCCTTGGGCAATTTTTCCAACTAAAAGAGGTTTGCGATGTTTAGGTATCCAGACTAAATGATAGTTGAGATTGTATACACTATAGCGAGTTTTTCTTGTTTTCATTCTTTAAGTATACACAAAGATTATTCTCTTGTCAAGAAAGGGTTATGGGCTCTTATCCTATCCCTTAAAAGGGGATGGGTTTTCTCGCTTGTTTTTATAAGAATTTTACATTTTATTAAATGTGATTATTATTTATTACTAAATATTGTGCAGTTTATCTTAAAAGAGATTGCTTCGTCGCTTACGCTCCTCGCAATGACAAAAGATAATAATTTGTTTTTAATCTATGATAGAGCGCTTGGTGGGTAGCGCTCTATCACAAGATAAGGAGGAATTATCTTTTAAAAAAATAAGGTCACCATTGAAATCATGGGTGACCTTACCACCAATCCTTCAATGCTTACGGAGTTAGCTGACGGGTTCGGGTCGAAAGATGTTAACCCTACTTGCTTTCGCAAGATTCACCCCAAAAGAAGGTTCCTCCGCTTCTTACAAATTAAGCAATTTATTTAATTTTCAGTTCTTAAATTATATTTTAAAAAAAATTTTATGTCAAATTTTATGCTAAAAATTGTGTAAAACAAATATAAAAATGTTGTTCAACTGTGAATTTAAAAATATATTCATTTAAGTATTAAATTTTTCGATTTATTATGATCACAAGTTCCAACCAAATTTACTAGGATGAAAAGAACTAATGAGATATTATTGTTTTTAAAAATTAATTCTTATTCTTAGATTTGCTACTAAAATACTTTTCATTTCAATAGCAAATAATATAATAATCTATAATAATGTATATTGTTAGTAAGTTAGATTAACACTTTTGATAATTTGTAATTTATCTAATTATTCTAATAAATTTAAGATTTAATATTCTTTTATTTAAAAAAGGGGAGCATAAATGAAAAATAACAACTATCAGGCTGAGTATTACAAAATAAAGATGATAGAACCTTTAAAAAAAACTACGAGAGAATATCGAGAAAATCTTTTAAAAAAGATAGGATATAACCTATTTTATCTTGATTCTAAAGATGTATTTATAGACTTGCTAACTGATAGCGGTACATCTGCTATGAGTGATAGCCAGTGGTCAGCGATGATGGTTGGAGATGAAGCATATGCAGGAAGTAGTAGTTTCCACCGTTTAGAAGATGCGATTAAAAAAAATATGGGATATAAATATGTTCTTCCTACACATCAGGGAAGAGCTGCTGAAAATATCTTATTTTTAATAATGATAAAAAAGGGAGATTATGTCCCGAACAATATGTATTTTGATACTACAAAAGCTCATGTCTTGCACAAAAAAGGAAATCCAGTAGATGTAGTATGTGATGAGGCTTTTGATCCAACATCAAATTATCCATTTAAGGGAAATATTGATATTGATAAATTAAAAAATTTAATAGAAGACAAAGGAAAAGACAAAATCCCACTGGTTATGATAACTATTACTTGTAATAGCGGTGGTGGACAACCTGCTTCAATGGAAAATATTAAGAAAGTAAGAGAATTAACAAAAAAATATGATATACCATTCTTTCTTGATGCTTGCAGATTTGCTGAAAATGCTTACTTTATCAAAAAAAGAGAGATAGGCTATGAAAATAAGAGCATTAAAGAAATAGTATTAGAAATGATGAGTTATAGTGATGGATGTACTTTTAGTGGTAAGAAAGATGCACTTTCTAATATTGGTGGTTTTTTAGCATTAAATGATGAGAAACTATATTTAGAAGGAGCTACATGGTTAGTATTATTTGAGGGATTTATAACCTATGGTGGTATGTCAGGAAGGGATATGGAAGCAATGGCACAAGGTCTTGAAGAAGTATTAGATGAGAATTATTTAGAAACAAGAATAAAACAGGTGGAGTATCTTGGTAATAGATTTCTTGAAGCTAATATTCCAATTATTCAACCAATAGGAGGTCATGCAGTATATATTGATGTAGGTAGATTTTTACCTCATATTTCTAAAGATAATTTTCCAGGGCAGGCGTTAGCAGTTGAACTATACTTGGAAGCTGGAATAAGAAGTGTGGAAATAGGAACAGTTCTTGCAGGAAGAGAACCTAAAACTGGAAAAAATATCCATCCAAAGCTTGAACTTTTAAGGCTTGCTATACCAAGAAGAGTTTATACTAATGCTCATATGAATGTTGTTGCTAATGCGTTAATTAATATATATGAAAAAAGAGAAAAGATAAGAGGGTTAAGATTTGTATATGAACCTCCAAGATTGCGACATTTCTTGGCTCGATTTCAACCGATATAAATTAATTTTTTAATTCTTAAAAGATATGTGTTTAACTCATTTAGCTCTACACTTCAATTTATTTTAATACGTTGCAAGTCTTAAATAATATTTAGAAATTAGAGGAATTTACGTTGAGATCGAAGTGCAAAAGACTTACTATCAATAGCTCTTGCTATAGCTAATCTTCCATCCAAATGATCGCATTCATGCTGCAATAGCTCCGATAAATCATCCTTCAAGGTCATGGTATGTCCTTTCCAGTCAAGGTCAAAAAATGTTATGTCGCATTGTGCATGCCTACAAACATATACAAGTAAGTCTGGAAAACTCATGCAATCATCCCAAAGATCTATCATCTTTTTACTTTTGTTTGTAATTGTTGGATTAATAAAGACTTGAGATTTATCTATTTCCATATAGATAAGTCTTTTCATGATACCAATTTGCGGAGCAGTTATTGCTCGACCAGTATTATAGCGTTTGCGAAAATCTAATAACGTATCTTGTAAGTCTGTGATAACTGGTTTCAACAGTTCCAATTCATCTCTCTTGATTGGGTCGCACACTTGGTACAATTTTGGATTTCCTAATAATAAAACATCTCTAACTGCCAATTTCTTTCCTTATTTTATAATCTATGAATTATTAGAATTAAATTAACTCCTATAGTTTAAATATACTTGATAATCCTAAATGAGCTGAATAAAAATTGATAATTCTTTATATTATATATTATTTTTTTCTCTCAAATGTTAACTTATCGCCTTTAGCACCTATTAGTATAAAATCTCCTTCATTAAATTCTCCAGAGAGAATTTTCATAGCTAAAACATTCTGTATATCTTTCTTCATAACTCTTTCAAGTGGTCTAGCTCCATAAGCTAGCTCATATCCCTTTTCTGCTAAAAGTTCTTTTGCTTTATCTGTTAATTCTACAAGTATGTTTTTACCCTTTAATCTATCTTTTAAGTACCCAACCTGTAAATCAACTATTCTATTAATCTCTTCTCTGCCTAGTTTGTGGAAAATTATAATGTCATCTATTCTATTTAAAAATTCAGGTTTGAAATTTGTTTTAACTGCTGTCATAACCCTTTCCCTCATCTCTTCTTCTTGTTCCTTACCAAGCTCAAATATCCACTGACTACCCACATTTGATGTCATGCATATTACAACATTTTTAAAATCCACAGTTCTTCCGTGACCATCAGTTAACCTACCTTCATCAAGAACCTGTAGTAATAGATCAAAAACATCACTATGCGCTTTTTCCATCTCATCAAACAAAATTACAGTATATGGTTTTCTTCTCACTGCTTCTGTCAACTGACCACCTTCTTCATAACCTATATATCCAGGTGGAGCTCCTATCAATCTTGAAACTGTATGTTTTTCCTGATATTCAGACATATCAATTCTTACCATTGCTTTCTCATCATCAAACAGAAATTCTGCTAATGTTTTTGCAAGAAGAGTTTTCCCAACACCCGTTGGACCAAGAAACATAAAAGATCCCAAAGGACGATTTGGATCTGAAAGACCGGACTTGGCTCTTCTGATTGCATTTGAAATAGCATCCACTGCTTCATCCTGGTTTACAATTCTCAAATGAAGACGATCCTCCATATGTACTAATTTCTCAATCTCAGCTTCAACTAATCTGGAAACAGGAATTCCCGTCCAGGAAGATACAACCTCAGCTATATCCTCATCATCCACTTCTTCTTTTAACATTCTCTTTTCCTTTTGAATTTTTACCAGTCTATCATTCTCAAGTTTAAGTTTCTTATCAAGTTCAGGTAATGTTCCATACCTTAATTCAGCTGCTTTCTGAAGATTAGATTCTCTTTCGGCTAATTCTGCTTCTGTTCGGGTACTATCAATTTTTTCCTTTAAGCTTCTTATATTCCGAATAATTTCCTTTTCAATATTCCAATGAGTCTTCATATCCTGACTTTGTTTCTTTAATTCATTCATCCTTTTATTCAATTTTTCCAGTCTCTCAACTGATTCCTTATCTTTTTCCTTCCTTAGTGCAGTCGCTTCTATTTCTAACTGCTGAACCTTTCTATCTATTTCATCAATTTCGGTTGGCATACTATCTATTTCAATTCTTAAGTGAGAACATGCTTCATCAATTAAGTCAATTGCTTTATCAGGTAAGAATCTATCAGAAATGTATCTATTGGATAGAATTGCTGCAGAAATTAAAGCTTGATCCTGAATCCTAACACCGTGATGAACCTCATATTTTTCTTTAAGTCCTCTCAAAATAGATATAGTATCTTCTACTGATGGTTCTCTCACCATTATTGGTTGAAATCTTCTCTCTAAAGCTGCATCCTTTTCAATATATTTTCTATATTCATTAATTGTTGTAGCACCTATACATTTAAGCTCCCCCCTGGCTAACATTGGTTTTAACATACTTGATGCATCTACAGCTCCTTCCGCTGCTCCAGCCCCCACAACCGCATGAAGTTCATCAATAAACATAATTGTTTTCCCCTCTGCCTCCTTTATCTCCTTTAATACTGCTTTTAACCTATCTTCAAACTCACCTCTAAATTTTGTTCCTGCTACAAGTGAACCTAAATCCAGTGCAAATATCTTTTTATTTTTTAGAATATCAGGAACATCCCTCTTTGCAATCCTTGAAGCTAATCCTTCCACTATTGCAGTCTTTCCAACACCGGGATCACCAATTAGTACTGGATTATTTTTGGTTCTTCTGGAAAGTATTTGCATTACTCTTCTTATTTCCTTATCCCTTCCAATTACTGGATCCAATTTCCCTTTAGTAGCTAATTCTGTAATATCTGTTCCATATTTCTTTAATGCCTGATATTTATTCTCAGGTGTTTGGTCTGTAACTCTTTGTGAACCTCTAATTTCCCTCATCGTTTTATATATTTTATCCTTTGTTATTCCTTTATCTTTAAATAGATTTTTAACACTGCTTTCTATTTCTGTTAAAGCAATTAGTAAATGTTCTGTGCTAATATATTCATCCTTCAATTTATTAGCTTCATCAAAAGATTTATCTATAACCTTCCTTAAAGTTGAACTAATATAAGAACCTACCTCTGCTCCATAAACTTTGGGAATTTTATTTATCAACTTTTCTAAATTTATTTTTAAATCCCCAATTAAAATTCCCATTTTCTGAAGAATTAAAACAATAATTCCATCCTCTTGTTCAAGTAAAACCTGAAGAAGGTGCTCAACTTCAACGTTTTGATTGCTTTTTTCTGTTGCAATTTTCTGAGCATTAGCGATTGCTTCTTGAGCTTTAATTGTAAATTTATCAAACTGAATCATTTCTTATCCTTCTTTTAACTTTGTTTTTCTTATACTTTCATACATTTAACAATTTTAATTTATATACTTTGCATGCTTAATAAGAAATTGCTTACTTATAATAAATATAAAATATTTTTTACATTTTTAAAAAGTAATTTGGAAATATTTATGGTTAAATTTAAGAAATTTATATAGAGTTTTCAAGATGAAATTATAATTTTTATAATTTCATCCCAATTATAGACTCTTTTACAGAGTGGGGGTAATTCTTTATCATAATGATTCCAGGGTTGATTAAAAAGTAGAGTTTTAATCCCTGCTTCTGAAACCATAAGAGCTTGTAATAAATTATCTTCTATAAAAATATCAATTTTCTCTTCAAGAACTGCTATACTTTTATCTTCCTGTCCAACATGTAATTTGCAGTAATCTATATTATTATCCTTTAACCATGCTATTGTGTCATCTTTATAATATTCTGGTCTCATTGAAAAGAAATATATTTCTTTATCTGAAAGTAAAGATAATGATTTTAATGCTCCTTTAATTGGTTTTAGATATCTAAAAACTTGTTTATTTTTTACTTCTTCCCAGAACTTCTCTATTTCATCTTTTGAGATTTTGAGTATTTTTTCGTAATTGTAATGTGTAATATCTTCCCTTTTTAAATTGACATTATACATTTTGTTTAGCATTGGGAGTGTATAGCTAGTAAAATCTGCAACTACTCCATCTAAATCAATTCCAATTCTATTATATTTATTATATTTTTTATTTCCCTTTCTCTTATGACAATCCATATTAAATCCCCATATCTTTTTTTAGTAATACATTTATATTCTACTTATATTTTATTTTTTTATATTTGATTTTTAAAATAATATTGAAAATTTTTAAAAAGCTTAAAAACATAAATTTTTCATAAAGAACTATTCTATGCTAGACACAATTATATTCATACTCCCACTTACAAATTTCTAAATAAGGACTAATTATTATAGCAAAGAGAATCTAATTTAAAAAGTATGTAAAATCTAATGTTGTTACAATAATAAAATGTTAAAGATTATTACTAAATTAAAATGTTAAATTTTTATTAAAAGGTAACCACCTAAAAAAGGTATAATTTAACCTTAAAAAAGGAGGCGGTTACCAATGAAAAGATATATTATTACTA
>JAHJRV010000080.1 GCA_018830725.1 Actinomycetota bacterium
ACATTTTTTTATTCCTTTATAAAGTGCTCTCTCTGTAATATCCATTATTTCTTTTGCCTCTTTGGATATCTCACCAACACCAACTGTTATAGCTACATCTCCGTAGTATCCTTGAAACTTTACACCAACATCAACTCCAATAATATCACCTTCTTTAAGCCTCCTATTATTAGGGATCCCATGAACTACGCACTCATTGATACTTACGCATATGGTCGCTGGATATCCTCTATAACCAAGAAATGCTGGAGTAGCACCTCGTTCTATAATAAAATTATGAGCAAGCTTATCCAGCTGTATTGTAGTTACTCCTGGTTGTATATGCCTCCTAAGCATCTTAAGTGTTTCTTCAACTATTTCACAAGATTTTTTAATTTTTTCAATTTCAAGGGTAGATTTAATCTTTATCAAATATATCCTCCAAAATTATTTTTATATTCTCAAAAATATTTTCAACAATATCCTCTCCATCCACTTCAATAACTAAATCTTTTTTATAATAAGGTTGTATTGATAACTCTGTCTGTTCCTTATAAACCTTAAATCTATTTCTTACAGTTTGCATATTATCATCATCTCTTATTATTAGCTTACCATTACAAACAGGACATTTAGATGTTTTTAAATTTGAACTTTGTTGATAAATATTAAAATTTTTGTTACAACTACTACAAACTCTTCTTCCCAATAGACGTTTTGTCAATTCCTCCTCAGATACAATCATATTAATAACTAAATCTATTGGTCTTCCTGTCTCTTTTAATATATTGGACAGAAGCTCAACCTGCTTGAGATTTCTTGGAAAACCATCCAAAATAAAACCTGCTTTGCAGTCTTCTTTTTTAATCCTCTCTTTTAATATCTTGACCACTAATTCATCTGGGACTAAATCTCCGTTTGACATAAACTTTTGAGCTTTTTTTCCCAAACATGTCTTTTCTTTTATCGCTTCTCTTAACATATCTCCAGTTGAGATATGTGGTATATAAAAATATTTGCTAATTTTCTTAGCTTGTGTTCCCTTACCTGACCCAGGTGGACCAAAAATTATTAGATTCATATTATCTATAAAAATAAATTTTATTTTAAAAAGGCCTCATAGTTTCTCATAATCAGTTGGGCTTCAAGCTGTTTCATAAACTCTAAAGCAACACCAACTGCAATCAAAATAGAAGTTCCTCCAAAATAAAATGGTGCATTAAAGTACGCCCAAAGAGCAGTTGGTAATAGTGCAACTATGGCTAAAAATATTGCTCCAGGTAGATTTACCCTGTTTAATATATTCTTTAAGTAATTTACAGTTGATTTACCAGGTCTTATTCCGGGAATAAAACCTCCATATTTCCTAAAATTGTCTGCCATATCCTTAGGAGAAAATGCTATTGCAGCATAGAAATACGTAAATCCCAAAATTAATAAGGCATACAAAGTAAGATACCATGGTTTTATTTCTCCTCTTGCAGCTGGAGGACCAATGATACTTGCGAGTTTTTGAACCCAGGGAACTTGTATATATTGTGCTATAGTTGCTGGGAAAGCCAATAGTGAAGAAGCAAATATTACCGGAATAACTCCAGCCTGATTAACCTTTATGGGAATATATGTTCCCCTTCCACCATAAACTCTTCTTCCCCTTATCTGTTTTGCATATTGTATAGGTATTTTTCTCTCACCCTGTTGAATTACAATAATAAATATTATCACAGCTATTGCAATTAATAGCACAATAGCAATGATATAAATCTCATTTGGCCACCATTGATTAACTGAATTAATTATGTAGCTCGGAAAACTTGAAATAATATTTGCGAAAATGATAAGGCTCATTCCATTCCCAATTCCCTTTTGAGTTATTAACTCACCTATCCACATTATTAAAGCAGTTCCTGTTGTTAAAGTGATTACCACTACAAATAACATAGGCCAAGTTTCACCTACAATAACCCCGAGTCCTTTAAAATAAAAGAACATAGCTACAGATTGAAATATAGCTAATCCTATTGTTATATATCTTGCTATCTGATTTATCTTTCTACGACCTGTCTCTCCCTCTTTAGCAATTTTTTCTAATTTTGGAAAAATTATCTGAAGTAACTGTAAAATAATTGTCGCAGTAATATATGGCATTATACCTAAAGAAAAGACTGCAAAATTTGATAAAGCACCGCCTGAGAAAAGGTCAAGCATCCCAAAAATTCCCCCCTCAAAAACTTTCTCAATCCCTTCTAATCTAACGCCTGGAACAGAGATGTTTGCTCCAAATCTATAAATAGCCAAAATTGCCATTGTAAAAAGAAGCTTTTTTCTTAAATCAGGTATCCTGAAAGCATCACGTAGCGCTCTAAACATTTAGTACCTCAACTTTCCCTTCTTTATTTTCTATTTTCTCTTTTGCACTTTTCGAAAAAGCTTGAGCTTTAACTGTTAATTTCTTATCTAAATTTCCATTTCCTAATATCTTTACTGGTCTATCTAATTTCTTTATGAGTCCTTCTTTGTAAAGCAACTTATTTGTAATTGTTTGCCCATTCTTAAATAAATTTAAAGACTCAACATTTACTATTTGATAAACCATTCCATGAAGACTTCTATTTCCATATCCTCTCAGTTTCGGGATCCTTCTATGTAGTGGCATCTGTCCACCTTCAAACCCAGGTTTAATACTTGATCCAGATCTTGCTTTTTGTCCCTTATGGCCTCTTCCTGAGGTCTTTCCGTGACCAGAGCCTTCCCCTCTTCCAACTCTCTTTCTTTTTTTAGTTGATTTAAGAGATGATTTTAAATTATGAATTCTCATTACCTTTTTCCTTTAAAACTTATATTTACATACAAGAATGATATTTTATTCATTTTTATTTTTAATTTTACTTTCTTTTGACCCTTCCGAGCTTGAAAAAAAGTCCTTTAAGCTTTTTCCTCTTAATTTAGCTATTTGAGATGGTGATTTTATTCTTTTTAGTCCATCTTCCGTTGCTCTCACAACATTAATTACATTTGGACTTCCCAAAGATTTTGTAAGAACATTCTTTATTCCAGCAAGTTCCATTATCATCCTAACAGCTCCTCCTGCTTTAATACCTGTACCCGGAGCGGCTGGTTTAATTAATACCTTACTTGATCCGTGTCTACCAATTATATGATGTGGTAATGTTTTATCTCCAACTAATGGTACCTCGAAAACTTCTTTTTTAGCAATTGAAATGGCCTTTGAAATAGCCATTGGAACTTCTTTTGCTTTTCCAAAACCTATCCCCATGTGACCATCCCCGTCTCCAACAACTACAAGGGCAGAAAAACTAAATCTTCTTCCACCTTTTACAACTTTAGCAACTCTATTTATACTTATTACCTTTTCTTCAAACTCTACCTCTTGCTCTTCATTTTTTATTGAAATTTCTTGTCGTTGACTTTCTGTCAATATTTACCTCCTATAATTCTAAAAAGATAGTCCAGCTTCTCTCGCACTATCAGCTAAGGCTTTTACTCTACCATGAAATTTGTATCCACCCCTATCAAATACAATTTCTTTGATACGCTTTCTCTTGGCTATTTTTCCAATCTCATTGCCTACTAAATAAGCAATTTCAACCTTATTTTTACCTTCTTTTTCTTTAAGTTTCAGGGAAGAGTAGCTACATAAAGTATGACCTCTTGTGTCATCCATTAACTGGGTATAGATTTCTTTATTGCTTCTAAAAACACTTAATCTCGGTCTTTCCTTGGTACCAAAAACCTTTACTCTAACCCTCTTATGTCTTTTTTCTCTATCTAAAACTTTTTTTGACTTTACCAAATTAATTACTCCAACTTCAGGAACTAAAAATTATATTTATAAAAGGTCACTTAATTCATTTTTTTAAAATGCAGCTGAAACACCTGCTTTTCCGACCTTTTTTCTAACCTTTTCTCCTCTATATCTTATTCCTTTTCCCTTATAAGGTTCAGGGGGTCTCTTTGATCTTATTCTTGCAGCTATTTCTCCAACTAATTGCTTATCAATGCCTTTTACTATTATCGTTGTTGGATTAGGTACTACTGTTTCAATTCCTAATGGATCCTCCATCTTTATTTGGTGCGAAAATCCAAGAGAGAGTTCCAATGTTTTCCCTTTTTTAGCTGCCTTATATCCAACACCAATTATCTCAAGAGTTTTTGTATATCCCTCAGCTACACCCTTAACCATATTTGCTATCAATGTTCTATATAAACCGTGAAGTGATTTATGATATTTAGAATCTGACTTTCTTTTCACAATAATCTTATTTTCTGATAAATCAATATCAATTCCAGATTTTAATTCCTGTCTTAACTCTCCCATCGGACCTATCACAATTATTTCATTTTCTTCAATTTTAACTTTAACATTCTCTGTTAGAGAAATTGGCACTTTACCAACTCGAGACAATTTACTTCTCCTTTATTTTGATTTTACCAATAGATTTGTGGCATGGTTTCGAAGACATTTTACCCTCTCCCTACCCTCTCCCACCAGGGGAGAGGAATTGAGTAAGACGAAGGTAGAAACTTTGCCCAAATCTTATAGTAATCTTTAGATTTATATACTACCAAACATAACAGATTACTTCTCCACTAACTCCTAATTTTCTTGCCTTTCTTCCAGTTAAAATACCATTAGAAGTTGATATAATTGAAATTCCCAAACCGCCTAAAACCCTTGGTATTTCATCTTTCTTTGCATATACTCTAAGTTCAGGTTTACTAATACGTCTTATACCTGTAATTATCTTTTCTTTATTTGGACCATATTTTAAATAAATCTTTATTCTATCCTGTACTGGATTCCTTTCAATTTTATAATCTTTTATATAACCCTCTTCTAAAAGAATTTTAACTATTTCAAATACCACTTTTGAGGAGGGTACTTCCGTTACCAAATGATTTGCAGAATTAGCATTTCTTATCTTAGTTAACATATCTCCAATAGTATCTGATACACTCATTTATTCCCCCTTAACCTACCAACTAGCTTTTTTTAATCCTGGAATTTGTCCTTTATGGGCTAATTCCCTAAGACAAATTCGACATAAACCAAACTTTCTATAATATCCTCTTGATCTTCCACATCGATTGCATCGATTATACTGTCTCACTTTAAATTTTTGTTTCCTTTTTGCTTTTATAATTAAAGATTTTTTAGCCAATAAAACCTCCTGATATTGACATTCTTCACTTTGTTTCGTTTCATTCAGACTCTTCCCCTGACCCTCGAGTGCAACGAAGGAGAAGGGATGACAAATAAAATTAATATTGTTATTTTTTATAAAATTAATTATTTAATTATGTTATTTTTCGCTAAAAGGTACTCCAAAATATTTTAGAAGAGAAAAACCTTCTTCATTTCCATTTGATGAGGTTACTATAGTTACATTCATTCCTCGTGTACGGTCTATCTTATCACTGTCAACTTCTAAAAAAACAATTTGTTCAGTAACTCCCACAGTTAAATTTCCTTTTTTATCCATTGATTTTGGAGAAATTCCTCTAAAATCTCTAGTTCTTGGTAAAGCGACGGATAAGAATCTATCTAAAAACTCATACATTCTATTTCCTCTTAATGTAACTTTAAGACCTATCTTCATACCAGCTCTTAGTTTAAATCCTGCAATAGATTTCTTTGCTCTTGTAACTATTGGCATCTGACCTGTTATAGCTTTTAAATTTTTAATAGCATCTTCTAGCTCATTAGGATTTTGTATTGCAGAACCTATACCCATATTAACAACTATTTTTTCAAGTTTAGGAACTTGCATCTTATTCTTATATGAGAACTGCTTAACCATATTTGGTATTATTTCTTTTTCAAATTTTTCTTTTAATCTTGGTTTGTACATTAATTTCTCCTACTTCCTAATGAATATTAAAGAAATATTTTAAGGAATTTGTTCTCCACATCTCTTACAAACTCTAACTTTCTCATTATTTTTTAAAATTTGCATCTTCACTCTAGTTGGCTTTCCACAAGAAGGACAAACAAGCATTACATTACTTATATAAATTGGCCCCTCTTTTTTAATTACTCCACCCGGTTCCTGCTCACTCTTTTTTCGTGTGTGTCTTTTTATAATATTTTTCCCTTTAACATAAACTCTTTCTTTTTCTGGTTCAATTCTTAGAACTTTACCAGTCCTTTTTTTAAATGATTTACTTGAATCTTTACCTTTTATAATAACTACTGTATCTCCCTTTTTTATCTTTAATTTTACCAATTTTTCCTCCTATAAAACCTCTGGTGATAGAGATACTATTTTCATATATTCTTTATCTCTTAATTCCCTTGCTACAGGACCAAATATTCTTGTTCCCCTAGGATTATTTTGGTTATCTATTATAACGGCAGCATTTTCATCGAATTTTATATATGTTCCATCATTTCTCCTATAACCTTTTTTAGTTCGCACTACAACTGCTTTAACTATTTCACTTTTTTTAACAACTCCATCTGGTGATGCAGATTTTACAGTAGCTATTATTACATCACCAACACGCGCATATCTTCTTCTTGTTCCACCCAATACCCTAATACACATTATTACTTTTGCTCCTGTATTATCTGCTACTTTTAATCTACTAAATGATTGTATCATTTTAAAAACCTCACTTACTTTGCTCAACTACTTTAAAGACTCTCCACCTCTTTGTCTTGCTAATTGGTTTAGTCTCCATAATAGATACAAGATCACCTACTTTGCATTCACCCTTTTCATCATGAACCTTATATTTCTTCACTTTTATCATAGTCTTTTTATAAACAGGGTGATGAGAAGTTGTTATTACTTCAACAACTACAGTTTTATCCATTTTATCACTTATAACCTTGCCTAATTTGACTTTTCTTCTACTTCTCATTAATTACCTCTCTCTCCCTCTCGTATTTCACAGTCATTATCCTCGCAATTTCTCTTTTTATTTCTTTTATTTTTGCTGTGTTTTCAAGTTTACTAATTGATAATTGAAATCTAAGATTAAAAAGATCCTGTTTAGCCTCAGCTAATTTCTTATCTAACTGATCAAAAGTCAATTCTCTGAGTTGAGTTGCTTTCAAATTACTCGCCTCCTCCTTCCCTAAGTGTAACAAATTTACATTTTATAGGGAGTTTATGAGAAGCTCTTCTCATTGCATCTTTTGCTAATTCCTCAGATACACCCGAAAGTTCGAACATAATACGACCTGGTTTAACAATTGCTACCCATTTATCAAGTGCACCTTTTCCACTTCCCATTCTGGTTTCTGCGGGTTTTTTAGTAACTGGTTTATGAGGAAATATATTTATCCAGATTTTACCTCCCCTTTTTATACATCGTGTAATTGCTATTCTTGCAGCTTCTATTTGTCTATTTGTTATCCAGGATGGTTCTAGTGCTTGAAGCCCATACTGACCGAAAGATAATTTTGATCCTCTTATTGACTTACCTTTCAACCTTCCTCTAAACTCTTTTCTATGTTTTACCCTTTTGGGAAGTAACATTTCTTCTCCTTAAAAAATTTTTCTTACTTATAAAACAATTCTTTAAATTTAAATTGGTATAAATCTTATGATTTAATATTTTTATGACTTTTCAATTGACTTAGTTTCTTCATCATGAGAGCTCTTAAACTGCTCCTGCTCACTAGTAACCTCTCCTCTGTTTATCCACACTTTTACTCCAATAACTCCAAATTTTGTAATTGCGTCTTTTTGTCCATAATCAATATCTGCTTTTATAGTATGAAGGGGTATTCTTCCCTCCTTAAACCACACTGTTCTTGCCATCTCGGCCCCCCCAAGTCTTCCTGAACATGAAATCTTTATTCCTTTTGCTCCAGCTTTCATTGTTATAAATATTGCTTTTTTCATCGCTCTTCTATAGCCAGTTCTTCCCTCTATCTGTTGAGCTACATCCTCAGCAACTAAAACCGCATCTAATTCAGGTTTTACAACTTCAACAATATTTATAATAACCTGGTGATCTGTCATCTTCTCTATTTCTTTTTTTAAAATATTTATATTTGATCCTTTTCTTCCTATAACTATACCTGGACGTGCTGTACAAACATTTATTGTCATTATCCCTGCTGTTCTTTCGATCTCTATTCCTGAAACAGCAGCATTTGGTAATTGATCCCTTAAATATTCTCTCATCTTTATATCCTCACAAAGAAACTTGGAATACTCTTTAGTCGCAAACCAATGAGTTTTCCAATCTCTATTAATTCCTGTTCTGAAACCGACAGGATTTACTTTTTGTCCCAAATTAACTCTCCTCTCTTTGAGAAATATAAATAGTTATATGACTTGTCCTCTTTTTAATTCTATCCGCTCTTCCTCTTGCTCTCGGTTTCATCCTTTTTAAAGTTGGACCTTGATCAACATATATTTTTGATATATATAAATTTTCCTTTTTCATACCATGATTTTCAATAGCATTTGCTACAGCACTAGAAAGTACCTTTTTTACTATCTTGGCTGCTTTTTTAGGAGTAAAATCTAAGACTACTTTAGCTTTAGAAACATCCATTCCTCTTATCATATCTATAACTAATCTAGTTTTTTGAGAACTTATCCTGATATATCTTAAAACTGCTTTAACTTCCAAATTATCCTCCTATAATAGTTTTTCCTATTACTTCAATGATGTTGATCTTTCAGTGTGACTACCATGCAATCTAAATGTTCTAGTAGGAGCAAATTCACCCAATTTATGCCCAACCATATTCTCAGTTATAAAAATTGGAACATGTTTTCTCCCATTATGTACAGCAATTGTGTGACCGACCATTTCAGGAATTATAGTGCAACTTCTGGCCCAAGTCTTTATCATTTTCTTTTCTTTTTTAGTGTTTAACTCAGAGATCTTCTTATAAAGCTTTTCATCAATATAAGGACCTTTCTTTAGAGATCTAGGCAATTTACCTCCCTCTTAATTTTTTTTATTTCCTACGTTTAATTATCATTTTATCTGATGGTTTTCTCTTTTTTCTTGTTTTATACCCAATAGCTTTTACTCCAGTAGGGGATGAAGGTGGTCTTCCTGATTTTCCCCTTCCTTCACCACCACCATGAGGGTGATCCACTGGATTCATTGCTGTACCTCTTGTAGTTGGTCTAATTCCTAACCATCTACTTCTTCCAGCTTTTCCTTTTATCATAATATCATGTTCTACATTACCAACTTGACCAATTGTTGCTCTACAATTCAAGTTAATAAGTCTTATTTCACCAGATGGAAGTTTTAAATTTCCATAATCTCCTTCTTTAGCCATCAATTGAGCACTTGAACCAGCTGATCTTGCTAATTGACCTCCCTTACCTAGTTGCATCTCAATATTGTGTACAAATGTTCCAGTAGGAATCTTCCTTAGTGGAAGAGTATTTCCAGTTTTAATGTCCACATTATCACCAGAAATAACTGAATCCCCCACCTTTATACCTCTGGGTGCTAATATATAATTCTTCTCTCCATCTCTATAAACAATTAAAGCAATATTGCATGATCTGTTCGGATCATACTCAATCGAATTAACTCTTGCTATAATATCATCTTTTTTTCTTTTAAAATCTATAACTCTATATTTTCTTTTATGTCCACCACCCTTGTGTCGAACTGTAATCCTACCACTAACATTTCTACCAGCTTTTTTCTTAATTGGCTTAGTCAACGTTTTTTCTGGTTTCTTTTTTGTCAATTCTGAATAATCAATTCCTATTAAAAATCTTCTACCAGGGGTTGTAGGTTTATATTTTTTTACTGGCAAATTAACTCCCTTTATATAATTATCTCTTTAATTAGAATTTATTTTTTTTACTTATTTAGAGCTTTGTGGTGTACTTTCGCAGGCATTTTTAGCCAAGAAAGTATACCCAAAGCTTTTAACAGTTATTTAATTTATTTCTTAATTAGATTCACTTCACTTAGAGCTTTTAATATATTTATTTACTTTCAAATATTGGTATACTATCACCTTGCTTTAAGGTAATAATTGCTTTCTTATATCCAGATTTATAACCCATTGAAGCTCCCAACCTCCTGGGTTTTGGAGCTATTTTAATGGTATTAACTGAAATAACTTTAACATTAAAAATTTCTTCAATTGCTTTCTTAATATCAATCTTTTTTGATTTAGGATGCACAATAAATGTATATCTATTTTGCTCAACTAATGAGTAACTTTTTTCAGATATTACTGGTTTAATAATAACATCTCTTGAACCTCTCATCTTCCATATACCTCCACTGTTTCTTCCAATGATTTTTTCGTAAATATTAGTCTTTCAGCGTTTAATATGTCATAAACACTTAGTCTATCTACTCCTACTACATTAACAGTTGGAATATTTCTAAAAGATTTTTCAACTATTTCTTTATCCTTTTCCAGAATAACTAAGTTTTTATTCTCGTCTCCCAAAGATTTTAGAAATTTAGTAGCATTCTTGGTACTCGGTTCTTTAAAATTAAAATCTTCAGCAACTAATATCTTCTTATCCTTTGCTTTCATATATAAAGCTAATTTTCTTGCTTCATACCTAATTTTCTTGGGTAATCTCATTGAGTAATCCCTCGGTTTTGGTCCAAATGTAACTCCTCCACCTCTCCATATTGGAGATCGAATACTTCCAGCTCTAGCTCTTCCCGTACCTTTCTGACGCCATGGTTTTCTTCCACCACCTCTTACCTCATCTCTGGTTTTTGTTGATGCAGTACCTAATCTTCTTGATGCAAGGTAAGTTTTAACAACCCTATGTAAAATATTTACATCACTTTCTGAAAAAAATACTTTCTTGTTTAAAGTAACAGTCGATATCTTATCACCACTGATATTTACAACATCCGCTTTAAGCTCCATTTAAGACCTTCTCCCTCCTTCTATAACCAGTAATGAGAACTATTCTTCCCTTTGATCCTGGTACAGATCCTTTTATAAGTATTATGTTTGATTCAGAATCTACTTCTACTACTTCTAATCCTAATGTTGTTACCTTTTCATAACCATGGCGACCTGGCATTTTCTTACCTTTAAAAACCCTTGAGACTCTCTGACCGGTTGAACCAACAGCACGATGGTATTGTGAACCATGAGAGGCTGGTTGACCACTAAACCCATGTCTCTTCATACCTCCAGTAAATCCCTTTCCTTTAGATTTACCTGTTACTTTAACTATATCTCCCTTCTCAAATACAGAAGCTTTAATGACATCTCCTACCTTAAAATTCTTAGGTTCATCCACTTTCACTTCCAACAAATGTTTTTTTGGTTCTAATTTCTTCTTTTTAAAGTGTTGCTCATAAGGTTTGTTTGTTCTGCTTAATTTAATATCACCGAAACCTATCTGAATCGCATTATAACCATCTGTTTTATCTGACTTTACTTGAGTAATAGTACAAGGACCAGCCTTAACCGCTGTTACTGCAACAACGTTCCCCTGTTCATCATATATACTAGTCATTCCTATTTTTTTTCCTATAATAGCCTTAATCAAAATTTACCTCATCTTAAGTATTTAATTAATTAAAATTCCCATCTTTAAATTTAACTTTTCAATTAGATTCACTTCACGAAGAATCTCTTAAGTCATATTAACAAGGAAATACACCCAAAGCTTAAAACAATTCTATAATTCTATAGCTTTATTTCAATATCAACACCAGCTGGAAGACTTAGTCTCATAAGAGAATCAACTGTCTTTGGTGTCGGATTATATATATCTATTAATCTCTTATGAGTCTTTATCTCAAAGTGCTCTCGAGAATCCTTATCAATATGTGGTGATCTAATCACACAAAAAAGATTTCTTTTTGTAGGAAGTGGAACAGGTCCTGCTACTCTCGCTCCCGATTCAAGAGCTGTTTCTACAATCTTTTTTGCAGATCGATCCACAATCCGATGGTCAAACGCTTTTATTGAAATGCGTATTTTCTGACCAGTTTTTGCCAACAATACCTCCCTATCAATTTATATGACACTTAAATTTTATTTCTATTAAAAACTTTATAAAATATTTTTAAATACATATTGATATGTAGGGCAACCCTTTAGGGTTGCTTATTTTTACAATAATAGAACTCATTATATGCAAGGCTAAAGCCTTGCCCTACTTTTTTTATTAGATTTGTGGCATGGTTTCGAAGACATTTTCAGTCGAGAAACTATGCCCAAAGCTTTTAATAGCTATTTATTTTTAATTACTTAACTATCTCTGTTACAGTACCAGCTCCAACAGTATGACCACCTTCCCTGATAGCAAATCTTAGGCCCTTCTCCATTGCTATTGGTTGAATCAATTCAACTCTTAACTCAACATTATCTCCAGGCATTACCATCTCGGTTCCTTCTGGAAGAGTTATGACTCCTGTAACATCTGTTGTTCTAAAATAAAAC
>JAHJRV010000081.1 GCA_018830725.1 Actinomycetota bacterium
TAATGTATAAGAAGAGATACATCGGTAACACTTTGGTTGTATAATTTATAAAATATAAAATTATAATGAAACTTATTGGATATGAAAATTTTAATTTATGACCGAGAAAAAAAAGCTATAAACTTAGATGCTCAAAAAAAAGATGCAGTAGTATTAGTTAAGAATCCAAATTATATTATGTGGGTGGACATAGATGAACCACAAAAAGAAGTAATGGATTGGTTAAAAGAAACCTTCGGATTTCACCCATTAGACTTAGAAGACTGTGTGAGTTTAATTGAGAGACCAAAGATAGATTTATATGAGGATTACCACTTCTTAGTGATGCATTTTCCAATTTTTGATAAAACAACTAAAAGGTTGTCACCAATACAGGTGAACATATTTTTGGGAACAAACTTTTTAATTACAATTCGAAAAGGTTATATTAAAGCTCTAAATAAAACACTTGAGGATGTTTCAAAAAATAAGGAGCTCCTTTCTAAGGGAACTGATTATTTATTACACAAAGTCATTGATGATTTAGTTGACTATTGTTTTCCAATTCTAAACAAAATAAGGCAAAATATTCAGAATGCAGAAAATACGATATTTAATGGAGCTACTAGAGATACAATAAAGGACATACTTTTCATAAAAAGAAACATAATTCTCTTTAAAAATATAATAGATCCTCAAAGAAGGATATTAAAAGAAATAGAGGCTAGAGATAGTGAATTTATTTCAGATGAACTGGATGTATATTTTGGAGACATCGTTGACCACCTTGATAAAATACAGGACAGTTTAGTAAGTTATGGAGAGATGATTGAGAGTCTTCATGATGCACATCAATCCATAGTTTCAAATCGTATTAATGAAATTATGAAAACACTAACCATTATATCTGTTATAATACTTCCTCTAACTTTCATATCAAGTATGTATGGTATGAATATAGTACTTCCTATAGCAAAAAACCCATTTGCTTTTATAATCATATTTTCTGTAATGGTTCTAATGGGTTTAGGGATGTTTTTCTATTTTAAGATTAAACATTGGATATAAGTGATCTAATATTGCTGTATGAGTATTTTCTTTCACTTTCTATATAAAACAGGAAATACATAATTGTTAAAACATCAAACTTCTATAAATAATTTTTTATATCACTTTTTCGATTTAGACACTTAAATAAAACTAACCAGAATTTTAATGGGGGTTAAATTTTGAAATTTGCAATTATAGGGGCTGGTTCAATAGGTTCACTTATTGGAGCAAAACTCTCATTATCAGGAGAGGAAGTAGCCCTAGTTGGAAGAGATCCCCACATATCTAAGGTAAGAAACGATGGTCTAGTAATTGAACTTCCAAAAGAAAAAAAATTAGTTAAAAATCTATTTGCTTGTACTAATTTAATTGAATTGAAGAATAGTCGGTTTAGTCCTCAATTTTTTGTTTTTACAATGAAATCATATAGTACAAAGCAATCCTGTGAAGAACTTTTAGAAGTATTTGGGAAAAAGTGTAATATATTAACATTACAGAATGGAGTTGGTAATGAGGAGACGATATCAAGTTTTTTCGGTGAGGAAAATACCTTTTCGGGTGCACTTACTATTAGCGTATCTTTGGTAGAACCTGGGGTGGTAAGACAGAATACTATCAAAGGTGGTATTGGATTAGCTCCAGTAGCTATGATAGAAAATGCAAAGAAAATAGTGAATAAATTGAAAGAAATATTTGAAAAAGCAAGATTTAAAACGAAAGTTTTTAAAAATTACAGAGAACTCAAGTGGTCAAAATTACTTTTAAATATAATTGCTAATGCAAGTTCCGCTATATATGACTTATCTCCTTTAAAAATATCCAATAATTATGAGCTGTTCTTACAGGAACAAATGGCATTTAGAGAAGCATGTAAAGTAATATCCAAACTGGGGTTGGGGATAGTTAATTTACCAGACTACAATGTGAATTTACTTAAATTTGTTATAAATCTTCCACAACCTCTTACACAAATGATATTAAAAAATAGAATTGCAAAATCTCGTGGTGAAAAGATGCCATCACTCTGGCAGGATTTTAAAAAAGGTAAAAAATATTCTGAAGTTGAGGTTCTAAATGGAGCAGTAGTTAAGTATGGACAGAGATTGAAAATTGACACACCAGCTAATGACTTTTTTTATTACACTTTAAAAAATATAGCTGAGGGTAAATTAAACCGGGAAAATTTCAAAGATTAAGGATTTTTAATACCAAATATTTAACTAAATATGTGAGAGATGTAGGGCAAGGAAAAATAATTCAATTATGTAGGGCAAGGCTTTAGCTTTGCTTAGTAATACAACCCTAAAGGGTTGCATTACATTAATTAATATCCTTTTTAGTTCTCCTTGAAATTATATAAATCCATATTTGCGAAATAAAAACCATTATAACAAATAGTATTATAATAATTAGACCTGAATGAATTTCAACTAATGGTTTATATTTATGCCAGAGTTCATTTATGAATGTGATTAATCCCAGTGTAAGAGCACACCAAATAGCAGATTCTAAAAAAGTATATAAAACAAATTTTTTAAAGTTGAATTTCAATGCTCCTGCAGGATATGATATAAATGTTCTTGTTTGTCCTATAAGTTGAGCAAGAAAAACTGAAAACTCGCCATATTTCTTAATAAGTCTGTTGATTTTGTTAGGTTTATTACTTTTTTTAAAATTATTAAAATTGTTTTTTTTCAGTCTCTTTCTAAAAGGGGTAATGATTCCTCTACCAATACCATAACTGATTGATGAACCAAGAGTACCGCCAATTGATCCTGCCAGAACTGAGAATATATAAGTAAAAATATTTTCTCCCACTTTCTCTGATGAAATTATTAAAAATGGTGCAAAGGCAAAAGGTATTCCAAGACTCTCCAAAAACATTCCAAAGCCTAACCCCACATAGATCGAGCCCGGTCTTATATTTGTAAGAAAATGATAAATATTTTTTAAAATATTCACAATATTCACTAAAATTTATTCTCTGAAATCTTATGTAAAGTATTTTATAAACAATTCACATAATAAGTAATTTTTATATGATTATATACATTTATTAATTTCCATTGTCCATATTTTATAATTAACCCCCCAGTTGTTAATTGCCAAAATAATGTTTAGTCAAAATGATTTTTAATTATAATAAAAAAATAAATCACAAAAACAAATTCACCCCTAATTTGCGAGAATATTTATAGATTGTACAATAATTATTATTATTACTAATTTCTAAAAAATCTTTCTGGTTACTTTTGCCATATTTTTATAAATAATATAGAATTCACATGAATCATCCCTATCTGGTAATAACAAAAAGAATCTTCCTTCACGATTTTTTTAGGAAGAAAGAAGGAATCTAATAATTAAGATAAAAAGTAAAGGGTTAAGATTAATAGTTAAAATTTGTTGAAGTAAGAATATGGAAGCTATAATTAATTTTTTAGAAAAATATATAAGTCAGTTTGGATATTTAGCTATATTTATTCTTATGTTTTTAGAGAGCGCATGTGTTCCCATACCAAGCGAGATAACAATGCCGTTTGGGGGATTTTTATCAGCAGTTGGAAATCTTAATTTAATATTGGTAACTCTGGTTGGCTCATTAGCAAATTTATTTGGTTCTTATGTTGCATACTATATTGGGAAATTGGGGGGAAGGCCGTTTTTAGAGAAGTATGGTAAATATGTTTTTTTAAGAAAAGAAGAACTTGATAAGGTTGAAAGA
>JAHJRV010000082.1 GCA_018830725.1 Actinomycetota bacterium
AAGAACCTTCATATAATCAGAAAATGTCTTTGCAGTTTGGCTTAAAGCAAAATCAGGGGTTACAGCTCCATTTGTCTTAATTTTTAGAGTTAATTTATCATAATTGGTTTTATGACCTACTCTGGTTGAATCAATATCATAACTTACATTAATTACTGGAGTAAATATTGAATCTATGTGAATCAAACCAATTATCTCCTTACCTTTTTTATGCTCTTCAGCTGCTACATAACCCCTACCTCTCTCCACATTTATTTCTATTTTCAGTTTTCCATCTTCATTTAAACTCGCTATATATAAGTCTTTATTTACTATTTCTACCTCACTTGGAGCTATTATATCTTTAGCATAAATATCACATTTTCCCTTTTTTTCTATTCTTATGGTAACTGGTTCTTCAGATGAAGACTTAAGCACCAATTTTTTTAGATTTAAAATTAGTTCAGTTGTATCCTCCCTTACTCCAGGAATTGTTGAGAACTCATGATATACACCATCTATTTTTATAGATGTTGCTGCAGCACCTGGAATAGAGGAAATTAAAATCCTCCTTAAATTATTTCCCAAAGTATAACCATATCCTCTCTCTAAGGGTTCAATAACAAAAACACCTTCAGTTGGTGTATTTTTTATAATTTTTATTTTTGGTCTTTGCATTTCTAACAATTGACATTACCTCCAATAATATATAATTTGATGTTAAGTTATCTTGAATATAGCTCAACAATTATCTGTTCCTTAATGCTTTGGTCTATGTCCTCCCTTTCAGGCAGAGAAATAACCTTACCTTTAAGTTCTTTATGATCAACCTGAAGCCATCTTGGAATCTCTGTTTCAGATGATTGAGCTATTGATTGAGCTATTGTCGGTATTTTCTTGGCTTTTTTAACAATCTCTACTTCTTGTCCTGCTCCTACCTGGTATGAAGGTACCTTCATCTTTTTTCCATTAACTAAAATATGTCCATGATTTACAAGCTGTCGGGCCTGAGGTCGAGATTCAGCAAATCCTAATAAATAGACTATATTATCCAAACGAGTTTCTAAAAAAACTAATAGATTTTTACCTGTTATACCCTTCATTTTTAAGGCTCTTTTAAAATAGTTCTTAAACTGCTTCTCTAAAACCCCATATATCCTCTTTACCTTCTGCTTTTCTCTTAATTGAATTAGATAGTCAGTCTCCCTTGTTCTTGCTCTTCCTCTTCCTCTCTCTCCTGGTGGATAAGGTTTTTTCTCAGCAGGACATTTCTCTGTATTACATTTAGACCCTTTTATAAATAACTTTTCGCCTTCTCTTCTACATAGTTTACAAACTGCATTAATATGTCTAGCCATATTATCCTCCTAAACTCTCCTTTGCTTCTTAGCCCTACAACCATTATGCGGAATTGGAGTTACATCCTTTATATTTAAAACCTGAAGACCTAATGCTTGAAGTGACCTAACAGCAGTTTCTCTTCCAGAACCTGCTCCTTTGATATAAACATCAACCTGTTTTACTCCATGTTCCTGGGCTTTCTTTGTAGCTGATTCAGTCGCTAATTGTGCTGCAAAAGGTGTACCCTTTCGAGAACCTTTAAATCCTGCTGTTCCAGAAGATGCCCACGCAATTGTATTCCCTTTTAAATCGGTAAAGGTGATAATTGTATTATTAAATGTTGATTGAATATGAACAGCACCATGCGGTATATTCTTCTTTACCTTTCTTCGAACTTTTCCTTTTTTTCCTCTTTTTGTAACCATAAAGATTTCTCCTCACTAAGTTTTTTTACGTTTCGCTCCAACAGTCTTTCTTGGACCTTTTCTTGTTCTGGCATTAGTGTGAGTTCTTTGTCCCCTAACAGGAAGACCTCTCCTATGCCTTATTCCTTTATAGCACCCTATCTCAATTAATCTCCTTATATTTTGAGAAACCTCTCTTTTTAAACTACCTTCTACTTTAATATTCTCTTCAATATAGTTTGCTATAACAGAAATCTCCTTATCAGTCAAATCTTTTACTTTATGTGCAGAGTCAATTTTAGTTTCTTTAAGTATTGCTTTTGCTAATGACCTACCAATCCCATGTATTTTAGTTAATGCAATATCTATATGTTTATCTTTTTGTAAGTCTACACCTGCTATTCTTGCCAAGATTAATAAACCTCCTATCTAAATTTTTTATTTAACCCTGTCTTTGTTTATGACGAGGATTATCACAAATAACTCTAACTTTTCCTTTTCTTTTAATTATTTTACATTTTTTACAAATTTTCTTAACAGATGGTTTTACTTTCATAAAAATCACATTTAAATTTATCAATTTTTAATATTTTTTACCTGAATCTATAAATTATTCTTCCCTTAGTAAGATCATAGGGTGAAAGTTCAACTATAACTCTATCACCTGGAAGAATACGAATATAGTGCAACCTGATCTTACCAGATATATGAGCTAATACCTTATGACCACTGTCCAACTCTACCCTAAACATAGCATTGGGTAAAGCCTCCAGTACTTTTCCTTCTACCTCTATTTTTCCCTCTTTCTTCGCTATAATAGTTCTCCTTTTTTATTTTTCATCTGAATATTTCTATATTTCTTTTTGCGTTAATATTAATGGTTCATTTTTAGTAATAGCTACTGTATGTTCAAAATGAGCTGATAGTTTCCTATCTTTGGTTACAACAGTCCATTTGTCATCTAAAACCTCAACCTCATGAGTACCTTGATTAACCATCGGTTCTATCGCAAAAACCATACCACTTTTTAACACTGGTCCCATGTTAGGGGGTCCATAATTTAAAATTGAAGGTTCCTCATGAAGTTCAGTTCCAATTCCATGCCCTACAAATCTTCTTACAACAGAAAATCCGTTCTCTTCAGCAGTAGTTTGAATGGCATGGGATATATCCGATAGATGATTTCCCTCAAAACATTTTTTTATTCCTTTATAAAGTGCTCTCTCTGTAATATCCATTATTTCTTTTGCCTCTTTGGATATCTCACCAACACCAACTGTTATGGCTGCATCTCCGTAGTATCCTTGAAACTTTACACCAACATCAATTCCAATAATATCACCTTCTTTAAGCCTCCTATTATTAGGGATCCCATGAACCACGCACTCATTGATACTTACACATATGGTCACTGGATATCCTCTATAACCAAGAAATGCTGGAGTAGCACCTCGTTCTATAATAAAATTATGAGCAAGCTTATCCAGCTGTATTGTAGTTACTCCTGGTTGTATATGCCTCCTAAGCATCTT
>JAHJRV010000083.1 GCA_018830725.1 Actinomycetota bacterium
AAAAGATGCCCAGCAGGTGTTTGTAAAGCACTTGTAAGATCTAAGTGTGAGAATGCATGCCCAGCTAATGTTGATGTTCCAAGTTATGTTACCTTAATAGCAGCAGGTAGATATAAGGAGGCTTTAGATATACATAGAAAAAGAAACCCCTTCCCAGCTATATGTGGTAGAGTTTGTCCAGCATTTTGTGAGGATAAGTGTAAAAGAGGAGATGTAGATGAACCAATAGCAATCAGGGCACTTAAAAGATTTATGTCGGATCATGAGATGGAACATCCTTGGAATCCCAAGACAATTGAAGAACCTAAGGAAGAAAAAGTAGCAATAATTGGTTCAGGACCTGCGGGATTATCAGCTGCATACAGATTAGCTACATGGGGCTATAAAGTGACCATATTTGAAGCTTTACCAGTAGTTGGAGGAATGATGATGGTTGGAATACCTGATTATCGACTACCAAAAGATATAATAAATTTTGAAGTAGATGCAATAAGAAGATTAGGTGTTGAGATAAAATTAAATTCGCCCATAGGTAATGATATGACCTTAAATGACCTTATAGATCACGGTTATTCAGCAATAATAGTAGCTGTTGGTGCTCAAAAAAGTATGAAACTTAGAATACCAGGAGAAGAACTGGAGGGTGTATTATCTGGTATAGATTTTCTAAAAGATGTTAATTTAGGCAAAGACATTGATTTGAAAGATAAAAAAGTAGTAGTAATTGGTGGTGGAAATGTGGCTATAGACTCATCCAGGAGTGCTTTAAGATTAGGGGCAAAAGATGTACAAATACTATATAGAAGAACAAAAATGGATATGCCAGCTCACAAAGATGAGATAGAAGGAGCAGAAAAAGAAGGGATAAAGATGAACTTCTTAACGACACCTGTTGAAATTTTAGGGAATAATGGAGAGGTAAGTGGTATAGAATGTATAAATATGAGATTGGGTGAATTTGATAGAAGTGGTAGAAAAAGACCAATGCCTATTGACGGAAGTGAATGTACAATAGATATTGATGTTGTTATTACTGCAATAGGACAGGCATTAGATACATCATTTCTTACAAAAGATACAGAAATAAAAACCTCAAAAAGTAGATTTTTTGAAACTGATTCTAAAACTATGGCAACTAACACTGAAGGTATTTTTATAGCTGGTGATGCTGTAAACGGTCCAGCAACTGTAATAGAAGCAATAGTATCTGGCGAGAAAGCTGCTTTAGGAGTAGATAATTATCTAAGGGAAAGAATGGCAAAGGAGAAACCAAAAGAAACAATAACCATAGAGAGAACCTTTGAATTGGAGGAAGGTGAAATTCCAAGAATTAATATGCCAGTTTTAGAATTAAAAGAGAGATTGAGTAATTTTAATGAGGTTGAATTAAGATTATCAGAGGAAAATGCTATATTTGAAGCAAAAAGATGTTTACGTTGCGATTTAGAGGAGGAATAGTATGGAAATAAAAATAGATTTAGAAAAAGCCAATAAAATTATAGAAAAACATGGGAAAAATCCTGAAAAATTAATAGAAGTATTAAGTGAACTAAATAGTAAATATGGATATCTACCAAAACAGGTTTTGAAACAGGTTTCAAAATTCTTCGATTTACCTTTAAGTAGAATTTATGGTACTTCTTCTTTTTACACGATGCTTGCAACTGAACCCCTGGGTAAAAACATAATAAGATTTTGTGAAAATGCCCCCTGTCATGTTGTTGGAGCATCAAAAGTTTTGGAATCACTCGAAAAAGAATTAGGAATAAAAATTGGCGAAACAACAAAAGACAAAAAATTTACACTTTTAACAACAAGCTGTATTGGTATATGCGGAGTAGGACCAGTAATGGTAATAAATAACGATGTTTATGGAAATTTGAAACCTGAGGATATTCCCAGAATTTTAGCAAATTATAAATAAATTTTTAATTAAAAATTAAATAATAAGATAAAATTAAAAATAAAAAAGCTTTGAGCATATTCTCTAGACTAAAACGTAGGGCAAGGCCTTAGCCTTGCTTTAAAAGCAACCCTAAAGAGTTGCCCTACACCTATATCCTCTCCCCTTGTGGGAGAGGGCTGGGGAGAGGGGAAAATTAAAATGTCTTTGAAACCATGCCACAAAGCATTTAATAGAAATTAAATTTAGAAAAAATATTAATAATCTGAAAAATATTCTATTTTAGGAGGGAAATCATGGCTCTTTATCGTGCTCATGTAATAGTATCTATTGATAGTTTTAGTATTCTAA
>JAHJRV010000084.1 GCA_018830725.1 Actinomycetota bacterium
AAAGTTAAAGTTATAGTAACTGAAAAAAGTTTTTCTGGAAAGATAAATCTTGACTCCCCTGAGCTTAGGGGAAAAACAGGTAAACATTAAATTAAATTGCTATACTTTGTTTGTATGACATTAATAAATGATTTATGAATAAAATATCAAAAATAAAAGAGATTTATGATCTTACCAGGTTAGATAATGGATTAAGAGTTGTCAGTGAAAATATACCCCATTTTCGTTCTATTTCTCTTGGCTTTTGGATCGCAAGAGGTTCAAGAGATGAATTAAAGAATGAAGGAGGAATTACCCACCTTATTGAACATCTACTTTTTAAAGGTACAAAGAAAAGAAATGCAAAAGATATAGCAAAAGAATTCGATGAAATTGGAGCAGAATTTAATGCCTTTACTTCAAAAGAATATTTCTGCTTATATTCCAAATTTTTAGATGAGCATCTAACTAAAGTTTTAGATATATTATCAGATATGATAATGAATTCAAGATTTTCAAATAAAGATTTGAATTTAGAAAAAAATGTTGTTTTAGAAGAAATAAAATCAAGAAATGATAACCCCCATTTAATTGTTACTGATTTATTCTATAGATCACTTTTTGGTGATCATCCTTTATCCAGACCAGTATTAGGATTTCATTCTGTTGTAAAATCTTTAACAAGAGATTATATTTCTAATTATTATAAAAATTTTATATCTTCTAATAACACTGTTATAGCAAGTGTTGGAAATATTAAACACAGTTTTATTTTAAGTGAAATAAATAAATATTTAAAGATTCCTGCTAATTTGATTCAGAAAAGAAAGAAGATTTTTGCAGAACCAAGAAAAAAAATTGCTCTTAAGAAAAGAGATATTGAACAAACTAACATATGCTATGGAACAACTGGCTTGGATAGAAATAATGAAGATAGATTTATTTTATCAGTATTACTTAATATCTTAGGTGGAAGCATGAGTTCAAGGCTTTTCCAGGAGATAAGGGAGAAAAGAGGATTAGCTTATAGTGTATATAGTTATCATTCAGAATTTATGGATACAGGGTCAATCTGTATATATGCAGGAACAAGTGTACAAAATGTAGAAAAAGTAATAAAAGTAATTAAAAAAGAGATTTATAATCTAAAAAAGGCTAAAATAAAACAAGATGAACTTGACAGAGCCAAAAGTAATATCAAAGGAAATATAGTTTTAGGATTAGAAGAAACAAACACCAGAATGATAAGAATTGGAAAGTCAATTCTTTGCAGGAATAGGATTTTATCAATAGATGAAATCCTAAAAAAAATTGATAATGTTAGTTTAGATGATCTGGTAAGGATTTCAAATAAATTTTTCGATGAGGATCGAATGGTGCTTGCTGCAGTTGGACCAATTACTAAGAAGCAATTAGAAAAAGCATATTATGTTTAAGTAAAAATAAATTCTTATTGGATATTTTGAGATTATAAATATTTAAAAGGGAGATAGTATTATGATAAAAGCAGTAGTAACTGGAGTGAGTGGGAAAATGGGAAGCACAATTTGCAAAGGAATACTTTTAGAGGAAGATATTAAATTAGTAGCAGCTGTCAGTAAAAGCAAGTCAGGTATAGAGTTAGGTAAAATAATTGGAGACCCTAATGCAGGAATTATTGCTGTTAAAACAATTAAGGAGGCATTAAAAAGCAATCCGGAGGTTCTAATTGATTTTACTCATGCTTCAGTTGCACCTGACAACATTATTTTTGCATTAGAGAATGGAATTCATGTAGTGATTGGAACAACAGGTATAGATGAACAAAAAATAGCAAAGATAAAGAAAAAAGCAGAGGAAGTTAAAGCCAATGTTATTATGGCACCAAATTTTGCAATTGGAGCAGCAATGATGATGAATTTTGTAAAGAAAACAGCTCCAAATTTTCAGGATTGCGAGATAATAGAACTTCATCATGACAAGAAAGCAGATGCACCTTCTGGAACCGCATTAGCTACAGCAAATCTTATTAAATCCATATATAAAAGTAGGAAAAGATTAAAAGATGGAGAAAAGGAGAAGGTAGAGGGAGCAAGAGGATGCTTAGCATCAAATATTCATATTCATAGTATAAGATTGCCTGGTCTTATGGCACATCAAGAAGTAATATTTGGAACTACAGGACAGACATTAACTATCAGACATGATTCTATATCAAGGGAATCTTTCCTTCCTGGTATTTTTTTAGCAGTTAGAAATGTAGCAAAAATGCCAGGGTTCACATATGGAATAGATAAGCTATTGGGATTTTAAACTTTTATTTCATTTATGGAGTTTAACGAAATTTTCCTCCCCCTTGATGGGGGAGGGATGGAGTGGGGGTGAATAGTTAATAAATCATATTAAAAAGTGTTAGCTTAACTTATTTAAAAAACAATATATTCAAAGATAATTTATAAAATTAAAGATGAAAATAGTAATACAAAAATTTGGTGGAACATCACTTTCAACTAAGAAAAGAAGGATAAAGTGTGTTGATAGAGTCGTTGAATTAAAGAAAAAAGGGGAATCTCCTGTTATTGTTGTTTCAGCAATTGGAAGAAAGGGAGATTCTTATGCAACTGACAGTTTGCTTAACTTAGTTGATCTAGATTTTTCACAAAAAGAGGACTTAGACATGTTAATGTCTTGTGGTGAGATAATTTCAGCTGTTATATTCTCAAATATACTTCAGAAAATGGGATTTAAAGCAAAACCGCTCTCAGGTGAAATGGCAGGAATTATTACTGACAATAGTTATGGTGATGCACAAATAAAATATATAAATATTAAATACATATTAGATTTACTGAAAAAAGACATAATACCAGTTGTTGCAGGATTTCAAGGAAGAGATGAGAATGGTTTCATAACAACATTGGGAAGAGGTGGAAGTGATACTACCGCAGTTGCATTAGCAGTTGCTTTAAATGCAAAAAGAGTAGAGATATATTCAGATGTTGCAGGATTGTTTACAGCTGATCCTAATATAGTAAAAGAAGCAAAAGTGATTGATAAGACTGAGTATGAGGAATTATTTAATATGTCTTATCATGGCGCAAAAATAGTTAATATTGAAGCAGCTGAAATCGCTTTAAAGAGTGATAATATAACCCTGGAATTAAAAAGTGCTTTTAGTCCAGAAAAAGGAACAAAAGTTTTAAAAAAGGTTGAAGAGGGTAAAATTGATTTTAAAACTAAAAAATTTGCAAGAGCTGTAACTCATATTCCAGACATAATACAGATTTCAATAAAGCTTGAAGAGAATATAGATGAGGATAAAAGGAGATTAGAAATATATAGTGGTCTTGCAGAAAAAAATATCAGTTTAGATATGTTTACTATTTCACCTGGTATCCTTATGTTTACATTAAATAGTGAATATAAGGAAAAAGCTATAGAAATTTTAAGTAAACTAAATGTAAACTTCAGGTTAAGGGAGAATTGTGCTAAAATATCTCTTGTTGGAACAAGAATTCATGGTGTACCAGGAATTATGGCTAAAATAGCGAATTGTTTATATAGAGAAAAAATTAAAATTTTACAAACTGTAGATTCTCATTCAACTATATCATGTCTTATAAATGAGAAAGATATAAAAAGAGCATTAAAAGTACTTCATAAGGACTTTCATTTAGGTAACAATAAGTAAATAAAGTGAGTGGTAAATAAATCAAGAGTAGTAAATAATAAATAAATCAAGCAAACATTAAAAAGACTAAAATTTTTTATGAATCAAAATTTTTAATAAATATCAGGAGTATATAATGAATAAGCAATTAAAGGGAGATCTATTTACAGCAATGGTTACGCCATTTAATGATGATTATAGTCTAAACCTAGACATGGCAAAAATTTTAGCCAAAAAATTAATAAAAGAAGGTTCAGATGGAATTATTGTTTGTGGTACAACGGGAGAATCTCCAACATTAACCAGAAAAGAGAAGTGTAAAATGTTTGAAGCTGTAAATGAAGCTGTTGGTGATGTAGCCACCGTTGTAGCTGGAACTGGAACATATTCGACGAAAGAAACTGTTGAATTGTCAAAGATTGCTCAGGAAATTGGAGTGGACGGAGTAATGTTAGTAGTTCCTTATTACAATAAACCACCCCAGGAGGGATTATATCAACATTTTAAAACAGTTGCGGAAAATATAGATATTCCAATTTTAATATATAATGTACCATCAAGGACCTCTATAAATATTGATGTATCTACGATCATAAGATTATCGGATATTGAGAATATAGTAGCAGTAAAGGAAGCAAGTGGAGATTTCAAACAGATTACTAAAATAATTACAGGAACTCCAGATAGTTTCAAAGTATTAAGTGGAAATGATAGTGATACATTTGGAGTTTTAAATTTAGGTGGAGATGGGATAGTTAGTGTTGCTTCTCATATAGTTGGAAGAGAAATCAAGGATATGATAGAAAGCTATAAAAAAGGCGATGTTAATAAGGCTCGAGAAATCCATTTAAAACTAATGGATATATTTGAAACACTATTTATAACAACAAATCCCATTCCTGTAAAAACAATGGTTAATATGCTGGGAATGAATGTTGGTCCTTTAAGACTTCCACTTGTTAATGCTACTGAAAATGAGAAAAAAAGATTTGAAGAATCTTTAAATAAATTAAATCTACTGTAGGAAAATCTAATTAATTATAGAATTAATCTAATTCACAGTATTGATATAGGTTTAATATAAATATTTATTGGTTGATTAATAGAAGATATAAAAATAATGGTAAATAAAAGGTCCGCAAAAAAATCAAATAAAAAAACAAGGAATAAATCTTATAAAAATAGTCGTAATAGTAAGAGCAAAAAAACTGTAAGACAAAATCCTAAGAGAAAAAAGCAAATGGCAAAAAGAAGACCTAAGCATCATTCTAAAAAAAGTGAGCCGATATTTAAGGAGAAAAAAGATTTATATGGGTTGTTAGTATTATGTATAGCACTTCTTTTTGCTGTAATTATTTATACAAAAGCATCAGGTATCTTTGGTGAAAAAATAAATGAAATATTGGAATTGATATTTGGAGTTGGCAAGTATGCAATTCCTTTTATACTTTTTGCTTGGTCAATATCTTTTCTTGTAAGAGAGGAGAAGGCTAATTATAAACAAATAGGTATAGGTCTTTTAATTACTTTCATATCAATTCTGGGACTTATCCATTTAAGAGCAAGCAGAAATCAAATGCTAAATGGTGGGTATATAGGTGGTTATTTAACTTATTATTTATCAAAATTTATTGGAAAGATTGCAACTTCAATTATTCTACTATTATCTCTCATTATTTCGACTTTGATACTTACAAGAAAATCTTTAAAAGAAATCAGGGATGATATAAAAAACCTGTCTATGAAATTAAAATTTAAAAAACCAATTCTTAAAAAACCTCATATACTAACAAGGGAATCAGAAAAAGTTTATACATCCGCTGAATTGAAGGAAAAAAAATCAAAGCCCAAGCACGCATTTGAACCTATTGAAAAATTTAGAAAAATTTATAAAACAAAAGAAACACTTCAAACCGATAAAGCTATTTTATATGAAACAAGCCCAACTCAACTTGTAATGTCAGTTGCAAGTGTTGTTGAAGATAAAACTTATAAAATACCGCCACTTTCACTCTTACAAAAGTCTAAGACTTTATTTTCTACTATTACTAAAAGGAATATAAAAGATGTAGTAAGAACATTAGAAAGGGTACTTTCAGACTTTAGGATTGAAGCTAAAGTTAGTGATGTTACCAGAGGTCCCAATGTGACTCTATTTTCGATACAATTAGCGCCTGGTATAATGGTGCGAAAAATATTAACTCTTGAAAATGATTTATGTGTTGCTTTGGGAACTCCAGACCTGAGGATATTAACACCAATACCAGGAAAAGCTGCATTAGGACTTGAGGTCCCAAATAAAGTAAAGGAAATAGTGACATTAGGAGATATATTATTATCTCCAGATATAAATCCGAACAGAGGAATATTGACTGTTCCAATAGGAAAAGACCTAAATGGAGAACCAGTATTTATCGATATTGTAGAGATGCCACATTTACTTATTGCTGGAGCTACAGGTTCAGGAAAAAGTTCATGTTTAAATAATATATTAACTTCACTACTCTATCAAACAAGACCCTGGGATGTTAAATTCTTAATGATTGACCCAAAAATGGTTGAATTAAATGTTTTTGACGGAATTCCTCATCTTTTAACAAAAGTAGTTACAAAACCTAAGGAGGCAGCAGCTGCACTTGCCTGGGTTGTTAGAGAGATGGAACAAAGATTTGAAATCATTGCAAGAGCTAGAGTTAGGTCTATAGAACAATATAATGTAAATTTGGATGAGTTAAATCAACAATTGACAGAGGATGAAGAAAAGTTTCAACATATACCATATATTATTGTTTTTATAGATGAGCTTTATGATTTAATGATTATATCTGCATCTGAAGTTGAGGATTCAATTTGTAGAATTGCTCAGATGGCTAGAGCAGTTGGAATTCATTTAATAGTTGCTACACAAAGACCATCAGTTAATGTTATAACAGGAATAATAAAGGCAAATATTCCCTCAAGAATTGCTTTCGCTGTTACCTCAGGAACAGATTCCAGGGTAATACTTGATCAGGTTGGAGCGGAAAAATTAATTGGTAAAGGAGATATGCTTTATTTACCAACAGCTGCATCAACTCCTATAAGAATCCAGGGAGCATTTGTAACTCAGAGGGAGGTAGAAAGCACTGTGTCCTATATTAAAAATCAAGTTAAACCTAAATATATTAAAGGGATAACAGATGTAGAATCGAAAATTTCTCCTGCTGCAAAGGAGGACGAAGCTCTCGTTGAGGAAGCTTTAAAAGTAATACTGAAGACTGGCTATGCATCAGTATCACTTTTACAAAGAAGATTAAGACTAGGTTATTCAAGGGCAGGAAGACTAATAGATATTTTAGAAGATATGGGAGTTATTAGTGGTTATGCTGGAAGTAAACCCAGAGAAGTTCTTATAACAGAAGAAGAGTTTGAAAAAATAAAATCCAATGAATAAGATCATCCAATTCCAATTTCCCTCATTAATTTCTTTATAAAAAATAGGTTTATTAACAAAAGAGTAATA
>JAHJRV010000085.1 GCA_018830725.1 Actinomycetota bacterium
GAACTATATTTGAAAGGTTAGATAATCAGTGGATGAGCGTTACCTATCAATTAGTGCTTTTAATAGCAATTTTTATGGTAGCTTTAAAAATCCCTGATATTCTAGATAGAGTAGGTGGTGTTGACTTAGGAGCTTTTGCCGCTTGGGGGGTTGCAACAGGTTACTTAGTGAATTCAGTGAGATGGGCAAAGAGTAAAAAAGATAATTCAGGTGGAGGCGGTAGGTTTGGAGATAGGAATTCTGGAGGTGATAATAGAGGTAGTGGGCCCACTAGCGGTGGTAGCAGTGGTGTCATACATGAAATAAATAGTAGGGAATATAGAGGATCATTAAAAAATGCACCTCAAAATTTATATAACAAATGGTTTAAAAACTATAGTTACAATGAGGGTTACGCACCACCTTTATTTAATAAAAGAGCAAAATCTTACAATATTTCAAATCAAGATCCTTTAAAAATGGCTGAATACGATAAGAATTATCCCGAAATAAGTGGAAAGCTTAAAATAGCTCATGCTAATTATAAAAAGGATAGGATTATGGAAGAATTTGAGGATAAATTAAGTGAAGAAGAATGAGTGTATATAAAAACAAATTTCTAGGTAAAACTGAATATTCAATAACTTCTCAAATAACACTTAGACTAGGTGTAATTTTTTTAATATCAGCAGTTTTTTTGTGGATAACGCTAACATTAAAGTTAGGCTATGAAATAACTATTGTATTAATAGGTTTAGAAGTAGTAATTGCAGTAATTTTTTGGCAATTAAAATTAATGGGTAGGACTACTGAAGTTCTATTATATGATTTTTTTAATTTTTTAAGGGGTAAAAATATATATTATTGGAAGAAAGATATAAATAAGTTTATTTATAATGTTTTGATAAGTGAAGAACCTATAACTAAAAAGGTTAAAGAAAGAAAAGAGTTAGTAAATAAGGAAGAAATTAAAAAAATTGATAGTTGGGAGTATGCTTCCGATGTTCAGGAAATTTTAGAAAATATAATATCTGATGAGAAAGTAGCAAAAGAAAATTTTTCTTATTTAACAAGTTTGGACAAAAGTAAGAATAAAAAGTTACTTAGGTTTAATACTTTAGGAAGAGAAATTACTATTACTAATATTATTTTAATTTTTATATTTATCTCTGCATCTGTTCTTTCAATTTTATATTATAAAAATTACTACAATATAAGATCCTATATTGATTTATATTTAATAAAAAATTACATATTAAAAATTCTTAATAGGTAATTTAAATGAGAGAAGAACAAAATATTAAAGAGTTAGTGGGAATCAAAGGAATAAGAGACAACATTGTTATTACAAATGATCAAAGATACGTCACCTTACTTGAGGTTGACGGTATAAATTTTTCTCTTAAAAACGAGGAGGAACAAGACCTGGTTTTAAATTATTTTGAGAAGTTATTGATTATTGGCGACGAGTTTAAATTTCAGATAGTTAGGAAGAACATTGAAGTTAACATGGAATCAGAGATAGAAAAATTAGATAGGCGAATAAGTGACAAAAATATTAATAACGAAAATAAAGCTTTAATGAGGGATTACAGAAATTTTTTGCTTGCAATGTCTCTTAACGCTTTTGTGAAGAAGAACTATCTAGTAATTTCCTATGATAAATATGCTCAATTAGATAACTCTTTTTTAAAAAAATTATTTAAGAAAAATAAAAAGATTAAATTTACAAGAAATAAGGAAAGGCGGTTCAAAGAGGCAAGCTACATGCTATCTAAGGCTTGCAACAGGTTAGTATCTGAATATTTAAATGTTGGCTGTAGAGTCAAAAGGCTTGATTATAATGAAATTGTTAATTTTTATAAAAGTCATTTTAGATCTGATCACTCAAATAGACTAATTATTTAAAAGTGAATTTTAATTAAAGGAGGAAAAATGATTAAAAAGCCTAGTGATAAAAGAAAAAAGAAATTTAAGGAAGAAAAGGGATTTTGGGACATAACTGCTGATTTCTTGATGGCTTTAGGACTTATTAGTCTTATTAGAAGAGAAGAGGAAAAACAAAAAAGATATAGAGGATATTAATGTTTAAAAATATAAAAGAAAAAAGAAGATTAAATAAACTTCGCAGGGAAGCTAAAAAAAGGTTTAAAGAAAATGCAAAAATAATTGCTCAAAACACTGTGAGCATAGTTGATGATATAGTTCCTAGTGCTGTAGTCTTTGACATGAAAAATTATAAAGTTGATGGACTATTTCACTCTGTTATTGTAATAACTGATTTTCCCGAGTATATAGCTACTGGCTTTTTAAACAACTTATACAAAACTCATGTTGATTGTGAAGTCAGCATACATTTTAAACCTATGCCTATTTCAAGGGCATTAAGAAAAATAGAAAGGGAATTAAATTTAATAGAAACACAGATATTTCAGAGAAGGAAAGAAGGAGTAAGAGAAGATGTAACACTCCTTGAAAGAAAACAAGATTTAGAATCTCAACAGATTGCACTTCAGCACGAATCCACTATGATGATTACTATTTATATTAATTTAAGATCAGATGATATAGATAAATTAAAAAAGGATATTGAGACAATTCAAACAATATTAAGAAAGGGTAGAATTAAATTTAGATCAGCTTCTCTACTCACAAAGCAGGCTTATCAAAGTATTTCTCCATTAAATCAAAATACACTAGAAAATAGATATTCATCTATTTTAGGATCTCC
>JAHJRV010000086.1 GCA_018830725.1 Actinomycetota bacterium
ATTCTCTATTCTTACTTTTTATTTCCTCTATATACTCTTTATCTTTACTGATAATATACTTTGCGAGATGAAAAATGTCCCTATCACAGATTTTATACTTTGGTGATTTTAAAACACGAACCAATGCTAACGAATCACCTGGGTCATGAGTTAATTTTAATAAAGAAATGGCATCAATAATTTCAGGTCGATAGTAGAATCCTCTCCCTCCAACAATTTCATACGGTATATCCTTTTTATCTAAAGAAAGTGTTATTTCATCAAATCTCTTTTTCCTACAAAGAATTGCTATATCTTTATAGGAAAAATTATTGCTTTTTATTAAATTTTCAATTTCTTTAACTATAAATTCTGCCTCATCACTATATGTTGGAGCAAAGAATGCAAAAACTTTTGAATCTTTTTTAAAATAGGCTTTTGGTATTTTCTCTAATCTATTTTTATTATTTTTCACTACATTATAAGCAACATCAAGTACATTTTGTCCTGTTCGAAAACTCTTTGTGATAGAAGTGGTTTTTACTTTTTGTTTGAAAAGTTCCAACTGATTAAATTTTAAGATATTGTAAACAGATGCCCCCCTCCAACCATATATCGATTGATCATCATCACCAACTACAGTCACATTTTTATCTTCACCAGAAAGGAGATATATAAGCTCAGCTTGTGCAATATTAGTGTCTTGATATTCATCAACAAATACATATTTATATCTGTTTTGATAATTAGCTAAAATTGCTGGTCTTTGTTTAAATAACTGGACAGGAGTCATTACTTGATCTCCATAATCTATGAAGTTCTGCTGGCTTTTTAATTTCTCATATTCTTCATAAACCTGTAAAAGTTCTCTATGTATATTGAAATTCTTTATAGCAATTTCTCTTAATTCTTTTGATTTATAAGTTGAAAAATCTGATTCTAAATTTATATATTTTCTGAATTTTTCAACATTTATCAGGTGGTTTTTAAGGTCTATAATAATATCAAGAAGTTTGTCTAAGAAATTACCAATAGAACTTCCTATTTTCACATCTTCAAAAACAAATTCATTCATCACTTGATAAAGAAGTTGCCAGGATTCAGCTCGAGATATTAAGTTGAAGTCAGTATCTAATCCTAAAATAAGGGAGTTCTCTTTTATTATCTTGTTACCAAAGGAGTGAAATGTGGATATCTGTAGGTTATTTATGTCTATTTTTCTTTTAACCTTTTGAGCTATCTGAATACACATATTTTCTGCAGCTTTTATTGTAAATGTTAAACCTAAAATCTGTTCAGGAGTTGCTAATTTTCTATTTATAACTTCAATTATTTTTGATGTAAGTGTAGTAGTTTTCCCAGCACCTGCAACTGACATAATCAGATGAGGTCCCTCTGTTACAGCTATTGCTTCTTTTTGCTCTTTAGTTAACAAATATTTTTGCTTCATATAAATAATTTATATAAAAATTTAATCTTGTCCATAAAATCTTGAACATATCAATTTATAGTCACAAAACCCACATATAGAAAAATCTCTGGGATTAACGGGAAATTTCTCTTTTAATATTTCACTTATAATATCTTTAACCTCAATTTTTATATTAGCTATTCTTTCTTCACTTACATCCTGTTCTCTAATAGTTATATTTTCTTTAGGTATATAAAAATAGTACATTCTTTTGACATTACCCTTTATATCTCCCAATTGAGTAGAAAGAAGAGAAGCCAATAGATAGATTCCTAATTGTAAATCAGTTTTTGCTTCCTCATACTTAATGGCACTTTTGCTTGATTTATAATCTATTAATTCGACCCCATCTTTAATCTGATTAATCTGATCAATTCTTCCAGAGAACTTGTTCCCATCTAAAGAGAATGAAAATTCCTTCTCTGTTGCTAAAACATTTGGTTTTGCTGGTGGTAAATTATTAAAAAAGTATTCAAAACTCTGATAAGCATCTTTTTTTTGTTCATTTGCTACAGTAATAAATGGGAAAAGATTGTCATCCCATATTTCATTAATTATTACTTTTAATTGGTTGAAAGAGTATTCATGTTCTTTTTCTGGGTTAAAAAATTCCTGTACTATTTTGTGATAAAGTAAACCTTTATAGAGACTTATTCCTTTAGGTTGATCTATAAAAAAATGATATCTGAATTTATA
>JAHJRV010000087.1 GCA_018830725.1 Actinomycetota bacterium
AAATGCAGCCATCGATCAGTTTTAGAAAAATATTTTTAACCAGCCTATCTTCCAATGAATGATAAGAAAGAACTACAATTCTTCCACCAACCTCAAGTAACTTGAATATATCCTCAAGTCCTTGTTTAAGAGAATTTAGCTCATCATTTACTTCTATCCTTATCGACTGAAAGATCCTCTTTGATGGATGGCCTCTTCTTTTTGCTTTACCACTAACTGCATTATTAATAATCTCTGTTAATTCCAATGTTGTCTCTATCTTCTTTTTCTTTCTGTGATCAACTATAGCCCTAATAATTTGATATGAATATCGTTCCTCACCATACTTTTTAAATATCTCATTTAACTTTTCTTCTGAATAAGAGTTAATAACTTCATATGCAGTCAATTTTTGAGAAGAATCCATCCTCATATCTAAAGGACCTTCTCTAATATAGCTAAATCCTCTTTCAGGATAATCAACTTGAGCCCAAGAAGTCCCTAAATCATAGAGTGCTCCCGATATAGTAGAAAGATCCAACTCCTTTGCTATGTAAAGAACATCTTTAAAATTTCCGTGTCTTAATTTAAAACCTGTCTTATATTTAGATAATCTATTTTTGGCGGCGCATAAGGCCTGTTTGTCTTTATCTATACCTATTAATATGCCTTCGGGGGCAATTGCTTTAATTATTTCTTCAGCGTGACCTGCGCCGCCTACTGTATTGTCGATTATTATTGACCCATTTTTAGGTCTTAATATGTTTATAACTTCATCCAACATCACAGGCACATGCCATGGTGTTGAATGTTGTTTATTAAAATCCAAGGTCCTCTATATCTTTCGATATTTCTAAAAATTCTTTATCTGCTTTCTTAAAAAATTTATCCCAATTTTTCTTTGACCATATCTCAATTCTTCCCCAAACTCCAACACAAGCAATCTCTTTTTCAAGTTCTGCATATTCCCTTAGAGCTGAGGGAATAGTTACCCTTCCCTGCTGATCCATGAATTCCTCGCTTGCAGATGATGAAATCCATCGAACATATTCCTGTACTTTTTTCCTTGATATTGGTAGAGTTTTAATTTTATTTTCAAGTGATGCAAATTCATCGAATGTAAATAGAAATAGGCATTTTTCATTAATGCCTTTTGCTATAACGAACCCATGTTCCAATTGGGGTCTAAATTTAGAAGGAATAAATAATCTACCTTTTTCATCTAAGTTGTGAAAAAAAGTACCAAGAAACACTCTAATCCCCATTCTATTTCAGTAAATTTTACAAGTAGTGTATTCTATATTTCTATATAGAATCTAAAAATCCTCCATTTTCCTCCACAATATACCACAATGCCCCTCTTGATGTCTATAAATTTTTAAAAATTTTTTTAAAAATTTTCAAAATAATATTTTGAGTGAATTTTTTTTCTGCTTTTAATAAAGTAAACAAATAAATTTAAGTTATAAAAAGGGGTCAGGTTTTGACATATAACATTAAGTTAAGTACCAAGTTTTGACATAAGACATATCAATCTTTTATGAGGTTAGGTCTAGACATGAGATATATCAACCTTTTATCAGGTTAAGTCTTGACATGAGACATATCAGCTTTGAGTATATAGCTATGTCTCTCTTATAAGGATAATGTGATAGATAGAAAAAAAAACTTAATAGATAATAATAGTTTTGGCTATAGTCTTTAGACTAAAACGTAGGGCAAGGCTTTAGCCTTGCTTAATAAAGCAACCCTAAAGGGTTGCCCTATATCTATATTCCTCTCCCCTGGTGGGAGAGGAATAAGGAGAGGGGGAAAATAATTATTTTTCCTCTTCCTCTTCTTCATAAGGAACAACTTCAGATTCTCCTCCCATTTTCTCCACAAGTATCTCTATCTTCTTTTCAGCTTCATTCAGTTTTTTTAAGCAGTGAGTGGAAAGCTTTATTCCTTTCTCAAATTTTTTTAAGGATTCCTCTAAATTCAAATCACCTTTTTCTAAAGTTGAAACAATTTCCTCAAGCTCTTTTAAGACTTCATCAAAATCTCTCTGCTCTAAATTTTCATTATTCATTATTCCTCCTTTTATAATCTAAATATCTTAATTTTTATTTGCAAATATCAGTAACTTTTTCATAAGCATCCTTTTCTAAAACTTTACATACTATATCCCCTTTAAAAAGAAGTATATCGACCTGCTGACCTATTTTTACATCATCTGAACTTCTTACAATTGTCTTTTCTGGGACCATATAACAAACACTATATCCTCTTGATAGTATGGCAAGTGGACTCAGGGTATTCAGCTTTTCAGATAAATTCTTAAAAGAACTCTTTCTTTCATTAATTATGACAGATATTGCCTTTTGTAAGTCTCCATAAAGGTAATTTGCTTGATTTTTAAGATTTGTAGTAACCCTTGGTAAACTTGTTTTTAGTCTAGTTATATAACTATAGATTTGATTCAAGAGTTCAGATTTCTCTGGCATTACCATTTCAGCAGCTGCAGATGGAGTTGGTGCTCTTAGATCAGCAACAAAATCTGATATTGTAAAATCAGTTTCATGACCAACTGCACTTATAATTGGAATTTCTGAAGAAAAGACTGCCCTTGCAACCTCTTCTGTATTAAATGCCCATAAAGCCTCAAGAGAACCTCCACCTCGAGCTAAAATTATTACATCAACCTTCCCATATTGATTTAAATTTTCAATAGCTCTACAAATCTCAGTAGAAGCAGATTCTCCTTCTACACTGGAAGGACTGATGATTAAGTGATGATTTTCGAATCTTCTATTCAATACATTTTTTATATCATGAAGGACTGCACTACCTAAAGAAGTAACAACTCCAATTCTTGAAGGTAAAAAAGGTATTGGCTTTTTATATTTAATATCAAAAAGACCTTCAGCTTTCAGCTTCTTCTTAAGCTGCTCAAATGCAATTAGTAGAGCTCCTTTTCCTTTTGGCTCTATGTATCTAACAACTATTTGATATTCTCCTTTTCTCAAATACAGAGTCACTCCTCCCCTGGTCAGAACCTTCATACCATCCTCTGGCATAAACTTAAGATTACGATTATCACCTAAAAACATAACTGACTTAATTTTTGAATTCTCATCTTTTAAATCAAAATACATATGACCTGAGCTGTGATGATGAAAATTGCTGATCTCTCCCTCAACCCAAATATCCGGATAATTTCCTTCCAACAGTTTTTTCAATTCAAAATTAAGTTCACTTACTTTATAAATTTTTCCCTCTAACCTATTAATTTCATTAAAATCTTCCAAATATTTTCCCTCCATATATAATTTTGATATTTTTACCTGAATTGAATTTCTATTTTTTTTAAGTTGATAATAAATTTTTTAAATATTTTTATAGTTTTTTGAATTTTTTTTAGATAAAAAATCTATCATTGATTAGATTAAATATATCATAAATTTTAAAAAATATATCGTAGTTATTTATAGGATAGAGGTTTTTAGGAAGGAAAAAATCAAATTAATTAGTTCTCCTCATCATTTTTCTTTGAGGACTTTTTAGGATATTTAAAATCCTTTGGTTTATCATCAAATTTCCTGGAATCTGTGGTATAGAATCCAGAACCTTTAAAAATTATTCCAACTGAAGAAAAAATTCTTGTAGCCTCTTCTCCACAAATCGGACATAAAACTATATCAGCCCCATTTAATTTTTTTAATAATTCAAATTCATTTCCACAAAAATCACATTGATATTGATATATTGGCACTTTTTATCACCTCACAGTTTCGAGATAATATAACTCAATTGAATTCAATTGTCAAGATTTCATTAAGTTGAATTTAAGTAATTAAAATTTTTTATACTTTATTGCTTACATTCTACTTTTTCATCTGTTCTAAATATTCTTTTAAAATTTTTGCAATTTCTGGATCATCTTCTACTTCTGGATCCAATTTAAGCAGTTCTCCTTCAAATTCTTTAATCTTTCCAACAGAGCTAAATTTTACAATCAGCTTTCCTAATTTCTTTCCCAACACCTGACTTTCAACTATCAATGCATCTGATTTTTCTTCCCTTTCTATAACAACAGGCTCCATTGTTATTTGATTTGAAGAACCTGCAACAATAATATCAACAGCATCTATAGATTTAGCTATTTTCTCATCTATCTCTCTTCCAGCTGATGATAAGACTATTATTATATTTGCTTTTAACCTTAAATCATCAATAATTTTGTTAATAGCTTCTATTGGATCTATAGTTTCATATTTCTCTATGATATCACTTTCAGAGCTTTCTTCTAATGGATATGGACTTATTCCTATTATAGCAATATTTCTACCTGATGATTCAATAATAGTATATGCATCAAAAACTAAACTTTTATCTTGCTTGGATACTAAGTTCGCACTTAAAATCGGAAACTCAGCTTTATCATTTAAATCTAATATTTCATCCATTTTATATTTAAAGTCCATTGAACCTAATGATATCGCATCATACCCCAAGAGATTCATAAATTTAATCATTATTTCACCTTTACTATATTCAGTATCATAATGTCCATACAAAGCACTTCCAGCATCCAAAATAATGACATTTTCTTTTTGACTTTCTATTTCTCTAATTACGGTCGCCCTCCGGGCAACTCCACCTTGTCTTGGGTTTCAACCGCATGGTTGAATATTACCTCTTGTGTCATTAGTATGAAGCAACGTAATTTCTATTGGCTCGAATATTTGATCCTTTTCACCAAAACCTTCCCTTTCTTCTAAAGGTACAAATTCAATAACTTTGTTCCAATCGATTTCACCAGGTGCTTTCTCACCTTTACAGCTAAATGATGAAATTAAGCCAACTATAAAAAGTGTAAATATAGTTAAAGATGCGATATTTTTGATTATCTTATTTATATTAAGTTTAATAATCCTATTCATTGAAATTCTTTATTTTATTTAAAATTTTCTTTCCTCAATAATTTTATAACAAAAATAATTCTATAATTAAAACATTATTATACTCAACTTAAAAATTTCTTGTAAACATAATTTTCTAAAAAATTTTTTATAGTTTTTAACTTAATTTAAAAAAGTACTTTTATTACAAAAATTTATTACAAAAAGCTTTAACTCTTATTTAAATTTATATATTTAACCTTTTTTACAAGAAATTAAATATTTGAATTTATCAATAAGTAAAGTAGCTGAATCTTCATAAGAGTATTTCTTTACAATTTCTACAGAATTTTTTGAAAATTCATTATATATATTTTTATCAGCTAATAATTTCCTGATTTTCTTTGAAAATTCAATTGGAGAGTTTCTTGTTAAGAACCCAGCTCTTTTATCAATATTTAGTTCCTCTACACACATTGACCTAACTGCTACTATGGGTAAGGCACATGTCATAGCCTCCAAAACTACTAATCCTTGCGTATCTTTTTTTGATGGGAAAAGAAACAAATCAGATTCTTTATAAAAATTGGGTATTTCATTATATGGTTGTGAATCTATAAATAAGACTTTATCGTTAACGCCAATTTCTTTAACCTTTTTCTCCATTTTTTTTCTTTCTGGACCTTCCCCAACTAATATTAAATAAGTATCAGGAAAATCTGAAATAACCATTGGAAAACTATCCAATAAAATATCTAAGTTTTTTTCTTTAGACATTCTTCCCACAAAAAGTAATATTTTACTTTCTTTGCTAATTTGATATTTTTCTCTAACAAAATCTCCTGAAGCTTTATTAAACATTTTAAAATTGATTCCAGTAGGAATAACCTCAATAGGAGCTATTACACCACGGGTTCTTAATACTTCCTTTACTGTTTCTGAAGGAGTTACTACCAAATCACAATTATTAGAAAAATCTACACTTAATTTTATTGCCATTCTCTTTATAAATTTTTGAGGTAATGGAATGTAATGAGAATAATTTTCATAAAAAGAGTGGTGAGTAAAAACAAGTGGTAACTTATATTTCTTCACTAATCGTTTTACTACTTGTCCAAAAATTATTGGATGCTGTATATGTATTATGTCAAACCCTATCTTGGAAAATAATTTATCCATTTTTATGTATGTGGGTACAGGGATTCTTATGCTCTTTTGTATTATTGACGGGACAGATCTTAACCTGAAAATATATTCCTCATCTTCTTCATAATCAGGATATGAAGGAGCAAATATATAGACTTCATGTCCCAATTTTCTAAACTGTTTTGCAAATAGATCAATGGAAACTATAACTCCATTTATAAATGGCTTATATCCTTCAGTTATAATTGCAATCTTCAAAATATATCTCCCTTATTAAAACTTGATGCTGAAATTTTTGAATTACCAATTACTTACTATAAACAATCTTTCCATTTAAAATAGTATAACAGACATCTGTATTTAATATATCTTTTGGTGAAATTTTAAAAATATTCTCAGATAAAACAACTAAATCAGCTAACTTTCCAACATCAATAGAACCCTTTATATCCTCATCTCCTGATGCATAAGCTCCCTCAAAAGTATAGGAATATATGGCTCTTTTTAGTGTTAACTTGTGTTCTGGATACCAACTCCCATCCGGATAGCCATCTTCCTTTCTCCTTGTGATTGATACATAAAGGTCTCTGATAGGATTAATAGTTTCTACGGGACAATCAGAACCAAAAGTAAGATGAACTCTATTTTTTACCAATTCATTCCAGGCATAAGACCACTTACATCTTTCACCCCATCCTTTTTCAGCCATTTTCATATCAGAAGCGAGA
>JAHJRV010000088.1 GCA_018830725.1 Actinomycetota bacterium
AGAGAATCATTCAAATCTGCTGTAAAGAATTCAGCTGCTTCAGTAGTATTTATACATAATCATCCAACAGGAGATCCTACACCAAGTTCTGACGATATAACTATAACAAAAAGACTGGTAGAGGCTGGAAAAATTCTGGGAATTAAGGTGTTGGACCACATTATAGTTGGTGATACAACACATTACAGTTTTTCTGAGGAAAATCTTTTGTAAATTTTAAGAAATGAAAAGAACCAGGGGAAATATTCCCCTTTTTTTATTAAATTTATAAATTATTTTGGAGGTGATACAAATGAAAAAAACAGCGAAAAGAGAAAAAAAAGATTCATATATCGATGGTTTTAGAAAAGATGTAAAAGAGGGAAGAGTTGAACCATCACTTAATTCTCCACTTGACTTTTTCGTTTACACCGATATAAAGAAACTTCGTTCTTTATATCCAATTGTTGGCTTAAAAGAAAAGAATTTGTAGAACATAGTTAGTTGTTTAAAAATTATTATATTTTATAGTAAAGGAGTTTTTTAATGAAATTATTAACAAAAGAAATTAGAAAAATCTTGCCCAAAGCAGGAGAGCAGGACTCAAAAAGTACTGATGAAACTATTGCATATGTCAAATATTTTTGTCCATGGTCGAACTGGAAATGGTACGTGATGGATTTTGATGGTGAAGATATATTTTTTGGATATGTTATAGGGCTTTATAATGAATTCGGTACATTTCGTCTAAGCGAATTAGAAAATATAAGAGGTCCTTTTGGCTTAGGAATAGAAAGAGATATATTCTTCAAACCAACTAAAATTATTGAATTAAAAAAGAAACATGGTGATTTGTAATGAGGTTTGAAAAAGAAATGGAAAATATTTTTGGGGTTTTTACTGATCCTATGGTTGTGTTTAATCAATCTTGGGCTGATGCTATACCAAAAAAATTAAAGGAGATTATTCACATTCAAAGACTTGTTAATGTTCGTAACCTGGAATATGCAACAGATATTGAAGCATTGGCATATATCATGACTGCTTCTTTGTGTTTTCCCCTTGATAGTGATTGGACTAAAATATACATGTTTTTAACAAAAAAGTATATTAAATTTCTAAAAAAAGAAATTCCAGATTTTTTAAAGGATGTTCCCGACGAACTCAGTTATTCTCAACCCAGTGATTTAGAGAAGCTTAAAATGTTTATCAAGGACAAACAACTTGCGTACAGAAAGAAAAAATTAAAAATTAATAAAAAATTTAATAAAAGTTCCCTTCAGTCTAAATTTAGTTTTTAGATTTAAGGGATTATTAAAGGAGGTGAAATAAATGGAAAATTTATTAAAAGACAAAAAATATGTTGAGGAAACATTTGATTTAGAAAAACTTGAACTTAAAAAGTCCATAACTTGTCCTAAAGAGATATTTAATCTTTCTTCAGTTGAGCCGATGTATGTTTGTGAAGTTTGTAAGATAGAAGGGTGTGATTTGTATTGGTTAAATAAGTATATGAGTGAAGTAATTGAATTTAATGCAAAATGTCCTCGTTGCAACAGATTAAATCATTTTGGAGTTACTAAAGAGGAAATAACAAAGAATTATTTTTTTACTTGCGACCATTGTGATAGACAATCTTTATTAAGTGATTATAATTAAGAAAGAATATGTCAATTACCCCTACCTAAAGGAAGGGGCTTGAGTTGTGAGATTCAAGTGTAAGAACAATATTTTAAAAGGAGGTTTTTAGGATGATAAATAAAATAGAGGGTATTTAGGATAATTTTGAAAGGACAGTAATTGTAGATGGCTCAATTATTAAACCTTCAAAAAGCCAAGAGGTTTTTAACCATAGTTCTGATGGTTTAAATTGGGGCTACGGTGGTAGTGGTCCTGCTCAACTGGCTCTTGCTATACTTTTAGAATTTACTGGTGTAGATACTGCTCTAAAATTATATCAATACTTCAAGTGGGAAGTAGTATCAAAACTTCCTTACGCTGAAAGTTTTGAATATAAGTTAGACATAAAAAAGTGGATTAAATCAAAAAAAATAGTATTATAAAAACATTTTATAAAGGAGAAAAATGAACAAAAAAAATGAAAAATTAAAAATAGATGAATGGGTCAAAATAGGAGTGATTGGAGTAGATTCAGCACATGTTCTTGTATGTGATCCTTGCTATATTGACAGTGAATGGACAAAAGAAGATGGTGACATAGAAAAATTATTAAAAGTCAAAGATACAGAAGAGATAATAGATATGGAAGCAGTACTGCAAAAAGGTCGAACATATAAATCCGAATGGAAAGAAGGAATTACTTACAACGAGGGAATTGAGAGAGGATTGCTTAAAAGCGTTCCCGTAAAACAAACACATACTTTTTCTTTAGATGGGTGTTTTAGGGAAACTTGTAAGAAAAGTGAAGGAGGACAGTTAAATTATAAAAAAGGACATGCTGGTGTAGGAGTTGTTTGTAGCTCAGGTTTTGGCGATGGAACATATAATGTATTTGTTAAGTATGATAATTTTGATAATTGGGGACAACGTATTGTAGAGTTAAAAGTAGTCTTTGTTTCGGAAAAAGAAAGAGAAGCATTTAAAAATATGGACAGAGATAGAAATAATAGATAAAAGTGGAATTACACTTTTAGATATGTGTATGATGCTGAAAAGTCTCAGAAAAAATAATTTTAATAATTAATCGAAATAAGGGGCAATTTTGGTAAATTTTTACCAACTTTGCCTCTTATTATTTTAAAGGAGGTTTTTATGTTTTTTAGGTTGAGATGTGAAAACTGTCAGGTAGAATATTTTTTACATTGGGTAAATTTAAGCTCAGCAAAAAAATATGACCAGGAGTTCTGCCCTAATTGTGGGGAGTCAGAATTTTTAGAAGCTAAGGAAGAACACAATATTTCAACTTTAAGTATAGACAAAATGTTGAATAATCATGTAAAAGAGAAATTTTTAAAAGAGAAAGAAGAAAAAATTTATTAAAAAATTAAAAAATTTATATTAATTTTAATTAACAAGCCAAAGGGTAGGAGGTTTTTTAATCTCTTACCCTTGTTGTTTGGAAAGGGAGGTTTAAATGTTAATTGATAATGAAAAAGCGATAGTTCCTTATGTTTGCGATAAGGATCACCTTGAGTTTATTTTACTAAGGAACAAATTACTGATGAGGAATTTGAGGGTTTTCGTAACTATATTTATGAAAGCGATTATATAGTTGATTCTATTACAGACAGAATACTTGATTTATTTTATTATTTCAAAAAAATAGAAAAAAATAATTAAAAAATTAATCTAATATTGTCAAAATTCAAGGGTAGGAGGTTTATTAATCTCTTACCCTCTTTTTGTTTCAGGAGGTAAGTTTATATGCTTAGTTATCTTATTAAATCTTCTATGTTTGCTCTCAAGTTTATGAGTGTAGCTGTTCCTATTTTTATTTTACTACTTTTAATAGTTGAGAAGTATAAAACTGATGATAATTTTGCAGAAATAGTATTAAGTTTCGTTGAGTTTTTAATGATATATCTAATAGTTGTACCTATCGTTTTATTAGTAAGTATTGGCGAATATTTAAAGGGTAAATTTAAAGAATACAAAAAATCTCTAAACACCAAAAAGGAGGTGCATTATGGAAAATAAATTATTACATTTTCAATACATCAAGTTAAAAATTAATTTTTACAGCAATGATGCTGTAAAGGAAGATTTTTTTAGAGAAATTGAGCTGTTTAATAAATCCAACAAAGGAATTATAGAAGTTGAAATTATTGATCCTTTGTCAAATAAAAATCCTCAAGTAGTAATAGAGAAAGAAGATGTTATGGATGAGGCAAAAGATATGGAACTGACAGATGAGGAAATGACAAATGTCAGAGAAGAGATGTCTGAAATTATGCGTTGGCTTAATGATAAGTTGTGGGATTATGTTGCGGAACATTACTGGGATGCAATATACGATGCAATAAACGATGTGTTAAAGAGGTGAAAAAATGAGTGATTTCAGTTTTATTTGTCCACATTGCAAGGAAGAATCAAATATTGTGGGTGAAGCTCAAGATGAAACAGTTTTCTATGAGTACAATTTCAAAACAGAATCATGGGAAGAGCGGGATAAATCAGGTGGTGACCATGTAGCATTCTATTGTCCTCTTTGTAATGAGGACTTGCCTGTAGAGATGGAAAATAAATTGTGGGAGAAAATACAGTAATTTTGTCAATTACCCCTACCTAAAGGAAGGGGCTTGAGTCGTGAGACTTGAGGGTAACTAGTTGATTAGGAGGCATATAAATATGCAGAAGTTATCAGTAAAGTTAAAGAACACACCAAGAGATACTTCTCTAGTCTCTTGCTCTGTAAGTTCTGTATTAAATAAAGAGGAAACTCTTAGTGTACAGGACAAAGTACTGACTTGATAACATCTCCAAAGAGAACCAACCCTGATTTTATCAGGAGATGTAAGCTTAATTTTAGTTTATTTAAGGAGGTGACACATAAATGTTGGTTTATGTACTAAACAAAGATGGCAAGGCTTTGATGCCCTGTCATTCGGGTAAGGCAAGAATATTACTTAAAGAAAAGAAGGCTAGGGTAGTAAAAAGGATACCTTTTACTATTCAGCTTATTTATGGAAGTACAGGTTATAAACAACCAATCACGCTTGGAGTAGATGCCGGGTATTCAAAGATTGGTTTATCAGCAGTTTCTAAAAAAAGGGAATTGCTATCTGGTGAGGTGAAGTTAAGAAAAGATATTATTAAACTGTTGTCTGTAAGAAGAACTTATAGAAGAACAAGAAGAGTTAAAAAGCTGTGGCACAGGAAACCTAGATTTAACAACAGGGTTTCTAGTAAAAAGAAAGGCTGGTTAGCACCATCAATTCAGCACAAGTTTGATAGTCATATTAGGGTTATTGATAAGGTTAGAGAAATATTGCCTATTTCAGATGTGATAATAGAAGTTGCATCATTTGATATACAAAAGATTAAGAATCCTGACATATCTGGCGTTGAATATCAAAATGGTCCACAAAAGAACTATTACAATACCAGAGAATATGTATTTCATAGAGATAATCACCTCTGTCAGAATTGTAAAGGTAAATCTAAAGATCCTATGATAAGACCTCACCATATTAAAACAAGACAAACTGGGGGTAATAGACCTGATAACCAAATAACTTTGTGTGAAACCTGTCATGGAAAGGTAACCGCAGGTGAGTTGAAGCTCGATGTCAAGCCATCAAAGGGCTTTAAAGCAGAAACTTTTATGACAACTGTCAGATGGAAGTTAGTAGAACAACTTAACAAAATAATGCCGTACTCTGTTTCTCATACCTACGGATATATCACTAAATTCAATAGAGAGCCTTTGGGTTTAGAGAAGTCACACATAAACGATGCTTTTGTAATAGCTAATGGAACTAAACAAAAAAGATGTAAGTTATACACAATTACACAAACACGCAGAAATAACCGATCTATACAAACAAACAGAAAAGGGCATAAGCTGTCAATAAGAAGAAAAAGATACAAGTTGCAGCCAAATGATATGGTCAAATTCAACAAGAAAATCTACAAAGTAAAAGGTGTATTTAATTATGGGACATGGGTAAGATTATCAAATGATTCTAAAGTCATTGATTCTAATATCAAAAATGTTTCATTGGTTTCCTATGGAAAGGGTTTGCAATTTAGATATCCAATTCATCTCTCACCAAATTCTAATGAACTTGGAAGGAGTCTTCTTGGATAGTTTAAATAAAATAGAAAAAAATTAATAACTCTTAAAGAAAATTTAAAATAAATATTAAACCAAGGGAGGTTTTAAATGGCAAGTTTAAATAATGTAACAATATTAGGAAATTTGACTCAAGATCCTGAATTGAAAATTAATTCCTGAATTAAATGTATTTTTATATAAAAAGAAAAATTAAGGAGAGTGATCAATATGACAGACTTAGAATTTTCTATATTTATTAATTTTGTTTTAGCTTTTTCACTTGTGATTTTGTTCTTTCTGTTTTATCAGTATACAAAAATTTAATTATTGGGAGGTTTAAATGTTAGTTTATTGTCCTGTATGTAGACAAAATACATATCAATTACTCCTACCTAAAGGAAGGGGCTTGAGTCGTGAGATTCAAGTGTAAAATCAATATTTTAAAAGGAGGTTTTAAAAGTGACTAAAAAATACAGAATAAGTGCCTACATTTACACAATAACAGAATCCGAAGATGGATATTATTTTGACAATATAGAGGATGCAAGAAAAGAGTTAGAACAATTATATACTCTTTGTCCGGAAAACATATACAAAATAGAAGAGGTTCAGCATAAAAATACTAAATATGGAGAGGCAATAGAAGTTGTATGTGAAGTTGAATAATATTAATTTATTAATTTTTAATTTAATTAAATTTTTGAGAAAGGAGATTAAAAAATGAAGTTTGTAGTAACAAGATCTTCTGCTGATTAAATAGTTAATATGATAGCAGATTTGTGGGACTTTTTTGATGAACAGGGGAGGTGAAAAAAAATAAATAATTCTATTAATTTTTTAAAAAATAATAACATTAAAACTATAGGAGGTTTTAAATGGCAGGTGTAAATAACATAACAATAATTGGTAACTTAACAGGTGATCCTGAACTACGATACACTCCAAACGGAACTGCTGTTGCAAATTTTAGAATAGCTGTAAATAGAAGATGGCAGGATAATGCAGGTGAATGGTGTGAAGATGTAAGCTACATTCCAGTTACAGTGTGGAAAAAACTAGCAGAAAACTGCTCTGAATCTTTGAAAAAGGGGGATAGGGTTGTTGTAAATGGGAGACTACAGATGAGAACATGGGAAACTAAAGAGGGACAGACCAGAAATGTACTTGAAATCATTGCAAAGGTTGTAGCCTCATCTCTTGAATGGGCAACTACTGAAATCACAAAGAACCCAAAACATGAGGAAGATACTGATGAAGTAGAAGAATCTGATGATTTACCATTTTAGGTATTAAGAAATCTATTATAAGTTAAACATAAAGGGCATTAGTAAAAACTAGTGCCCTTTCTTTATTTACACAAAGGAGGTAATAATGTTAGACCTTAAAAAAATGCAGGAAATTTCCGATCGAATTGTCGCAAATAACATGAAATATCAGGAGGAAAAAGATGGGTGGCGACCACGACACGGTAACTTCTACGCCTCTGAGGGGAAAAGTGTTAGGAATCTAAGAGATCTTTCGACATTTAAGTGTGCAAGGTCTACATACTTTGATTTTGTGCATTTAGACAAGAAACAACCCCTCACAGATAGGACAAGAAAACTGTTCAAAGAGGGCAAACGAATTGAAACTGAAATAATTAAGGATTTCAAAAGACAGAAAATACTGTTCCGTGTCTATAAAAAAAATGAAACCGGAAAGAGGGTTTATCGAGGAGATTATAAGGATATTTATATTCGTGACAATAATATGAATATTGGAGGAATTGTTGATGCTGGGTGGCAGATAACATTCAATGGTCAAAAAGCGAAAAAACCCATTCCTGTTGAAATCAAAAGAGTTTCTCATTTCAATTTTAACAGATTAGACCCTCTGCTACATTTTAATACTTCTTATAGAATGCAGGCAAATTACTACGCTATTAACATGGAAGTTCCGTTCAACTGTATCTACTGCTACAATCCCAACACTCTGAAAGAGCAGGCATTTATGTTCTTAACAGACAAGGAATTGTATGAAGAGCAGTGTGAGTACTTCGGCTATATTCAAAAATACCTTGATAAGGGAACACCACCACCTCGTGATTATGACATGGGAATTGATCCGATGTGCAGTTATTGTAGTTATTATAAGTATTGTGCAACCGTACCCTCACCTCCACCACCAGCACCTGTGATGTATAAAAATTCAATACCGAAAAAAAGCTTTACTGAAGAGGAAAAAGAGGCAATTCTTGATACACTTGTAAAAGCAGGAAATTTGAAGATGGAGCTCGATCAAAAAAGTGCAAATTTAAACGAAATGAAAGCTCAATTGAAACAGTTTATGGAATCTCAAGAAGTTAATTGTCTTGCAGTTCCTGGAATTACTATGAAAATGGTAACGAGGGAAAATATAAAGTGGAACAAGAATAAACTTGAACCCCTCTTAAAAGAAGAAGGTTTGTGGGATATTATAACTTCTCCTGATAATAAAAAAATCAAGAGATTGTTAGAAAACGATCCTTCTTTAGAGTTAAAGTTGAGTGATGCAAAGGAGGTTACTGAAACGCAGTTTGCTACCTTAAAAGTCGATCAGAAGTACTCTCAATAATAATTTTTAATAAAAGGGGAGTGGTTTAAAAAAGCCACTCCTTTTCTATTTTTATAAAGGAGATCTATCATGCCTGAAAAAGTTAAATGGAGTTTTGTTTCATGTCGCCCCACCATAGCAGCTAAAGCTCATAATTATTCAATTAGATTATTCTCTATTGAATTATGTGGAAGATACGATGGAGTTCTGTCCTTTGTTTCAATAGGTATATGGACAAATGATATTAAATCTGTTCTTACCGACTTTTGCAAAACTCCAAGAACCGTTGAGGAAATAGAACGACTTAACGGTCAAGAATTTAAGTATAATTTTCTATTTGAAAAGGAGAAAAAATAATGGATAAAAAAACAATTACAAATGAAAATCTAATGAAAAAGTTGCAAGCACACTTCCCTAATGCAGCTTTAGCACCTGTACAAAGAGGTAAGGGCTTTTATCTTACATCAATAAAAGCTCAATATGTTATAAGTAGATTGAACGAAGTCTTCGGTCCATGCGGAATAGGTTGGAAATTCACATCCTCTTTTGAAAACTTAAATAGCAACTACATAATTTGCTTTTTGGAGTTGAGTATAAAAGTTAATGGTGAATGGAGTGAGGCAATAGCTGGAGTTGGCGGACATAAAGTCGCAGGAGAGTTGGCAGACGCATATAAGTCTGCAAGAACAGATGCACTTACAAAGGCTGCATCTACGTTAGGAATAGGAGATTATGTTTTCAAAGGAATGGTAAATCCCCTAGATTTAATTAAAAGGGATGCTAAATCAAAATCCAA
>JAHJRV010000089.1 GCA_018830725.1 Actinomycetota bacterium
ACTAATAGATGCACTTTATGAACAGGATGATGTTCAGGAGATTTATACAAATTTTGAAATACCAGATGAATTAATGGAGAAACTTTGAAAGCATTAGGAGTTGATCCCGGAACAGCAACAACAGGTGTGGCAATAGTGGAAGAAAGGAAGGGAAAATTAAATGCAGTCTATTATGATTGCATAAAAACTTCAGCAAAACTTCCCATTTCACATAGATTAAATATAATATATAAAGGTATAAATGATATCATTTATACCTATTCTCCCGACTGTTTAGCAGTTGAGGAGTTATTTTTTAGCAGTAATGTAAAGACAGCTATTTCTGTAGGTCAAGCAAGCGGTGTAGTTTTGCTTGCCGGGCATCAAAATCAATTAGATGTTTATAAATATACACCTTTACAAGTTAAAAAAGCAGTAGTTGGTGTTGGAAATGCTTCTAAAAAACAGGTACAATATATGGTCAAAGCCATATTAAAAATTGGTGACGAAAAAATTAAGGACGATGCTGCAGATGCTTTAGCAATCGCTATATGTCATTTAAACTGGAAAGGAAACAAAGAGTTACTCTTAAGGTGAAAAATTGATAGGATTTATTAAAGGAAAATTAGCTATTAAATCAACTGAATATGTATTAGTTGATGTAAATGGAGTAGGTTATCAGATATTTATTTCTTCAAAAACATTATTGAGTTTACCCAAGGAAGGTAATGAAATTATTTTTTATACATATACATATTTGAGAGATGATAATCTAAGGTTATACGGTTTTTTAAATAAAGAAGATAAGAAAATGTTTGAAAATCTTCTACAAATATCAGGAATTGGTCCTAAAGTAGCATTAGCAGTTCATTCCGTCTTTAACTCAAATGAGTTTAAGGAAGCTATTTTAAATCAGGATGTTGATTTAATAAGAACTATTCCAGGAGTTGGTAAGAAGACTGCTTTAAGACTTATTTTAGAATTAAGAGAAAAGCTTGAGCTACCTGAACTTGAAAAAATCACAAAAGTTGAGATACCTGATAAAGTATTAGTTATTATGAAAGAAGCTAAACAGGCATTAAGAAATCTTGGATTTAAACCATCTGAAATAAATGCATCACTGGAGGGGTTTCCAACTGAAAGAGAGGAAGAAATTACTGTAGAAAAGTTAATAAGATATGCTTTAAAAAGCTTAAGAGGATATTAAACTCTAATTAAAATAATGAAAGATTTGAGCTTAGTCTTTCCCTTCGTTTCACTCGAGGGTCGATTCCTCTCCCCTGGTGGGAGAGGGTTGGGGGAGGGTGAATTATCCTCTCCCCTGGTGGGAGAGGGTTGGGGAGAGGGTCGAAAAACTATCAAATTATAAATAAGATATGAAAGAAGATAAATTCATGAAAGAAAAAGTAACAGATATAAAACTTCATAAATATGATATTGAGTTAGATAAGGAACTTAGACCAAAAAGGATGAAAGATTTTATTGGTCAAAATAAAATTAAGGAAAATCTAGCTATTTATATTGAAGCAACTAAAAAAAGAAAAGAGGCGTTAGACCATGTTCTTTTGATTGGTCCACCAGGTCTTGGAAAAACAACTTTAGCAGGAATTATATCTAATGAGTTAGGTGTAAATGTAATAACAACTTCGGGGCCAGCTATTGAAAGAGCTGGTGATTTAGCTTCTATTCTTACAAATATTGAGTCGAATAATGTTTTGTTTATTGATGAAATACATAGATTGAATCGAGCGGTAGAAGAGATATTGTATCCAGCTTTAGAGGAATTTAAAATAGATATAATGATTGGTAAAGGACCTGGAGCACGCTCATTAAGATTAGAATTAAAACCTTTTACACTTGCTGGAGCTACAACAAGAGCAGGTCTTATTTCTTCTCCTCTTAGAACAAGGTTTGGAATAACAATTCGCTTGGATTATTATAATGTTGATGAAATAGAAAAAATAGTTAGAAGGTCTGCTAAAATATTAAATGTGGAAATAGATGAAAAAGGTTCTTTAGAGATAGCTAAAAGAGCAAGAGGTACTCCAAGAGTAGCAAATAGACTTCTAAAGAGAGTAAGGGATTATGCAATTGTTAAAGCAGATGGAAAGATAAATAGAGAAGTAGCTCTTGATGGTTTAGAATTGTTAGATGTCGATGAAGAAGGATTAGATAATCTGGATGTAAAAATAATTAAAACTATAATTTACAAATTTAATGGTGGTCCAGTCGGTTTGAGCACATTGTCAAGTTCAATTGGAGAGGAATCAGAAACAATTCAGGAAGTTTATGAACCATATCTTTTACAGCAGGGATTTATACAAAAAACACCGAGAGGTAGGGTAGCCACGAAAATTGCATATGAACATCTAAATGAGGAGTATAAGAAGGAAGACCAGCTTTTTTAATTATTTTCTTCTATTACTTTTTAAGATTAAACCTATTAAAATATACTACTAACTGCATATATTTCCACTATAAAAAAAATAAAAAATAAATATTTTGGAAGATTTATATTGTGTCATTGCGAGGAGCATAAGCGACGAAGCAATCTTAATGAAATTAAATTTTATGAAAGTTTCTGATTACTATTACCATCTTCCTAAGAACTTAATAGCACAAGAACCATTAAAGGAAAGAGATAAATCCAAACTTCTTATCATGGATAGAAGCAAAGGTTCTATAGAAGAGGATGTTTTCTATAATCTTACAGAATATTTAGGTGAAAATGATTGCCTTGTTTTAAACAATTCAAAGGTGATTCCTGCAAGGTTATTTGCCACAAAAAAAGATACTGGTGCAAAGATTGAAATATTGTTACTGAGTGAGCTAAAGAAAAATCTCTGGACTGCTCTAATTAAACCATTTAAAAGAGTGAAAAAAGGTACGATCTTAGTTTATCCATCTAAAATAAGTACAAGAGTGTCAAATTTAAAATCTATTATTGAAGAAAAGGTTGGAGAAGGAATAGTAAAAATAAGATTTTTTTATGAAAATTCTTATAAAAAATTTGAAGTTGAGGGAATGCTGTTAGATAGAAAAAAAGAAATTGTATCAAACAAGAAATTAAGGATAGTAGATGAGAAGAATCTTAAAAAAGATATATTTTCTTTAGGTATAACTCCGCTTCCTTCATATATTAAAAATCCAAATATACCACTTAAAAGGTATCAGACAATATATGCAAAAAAGGAGGGTTCTGTAGCTGCACCCACTGCTGGTTTACATTTTACAAATGAAGTTTTTAAAAGAATCAGTAAAAAAGGTATTAAGATTGCTACCATTACATTACATGTAAGTTTGGATACCTTTAGACCAATTAAAGTTGATAATGTTGAAAATCATATTATACACAGTGAAAAATTTTATTTATCAGAAGAACAATCAAAACTAATAAATAATGTAAAAGCAGATGGTGGGAAAATTATAGCTGTAGGAACTACTACAGTGAGAGCTTTGGAATCTGCTACCAAAGATGGAGAAATTAAACCATTTTCTGGAGAAACTGATTTATTTATTAAACCAAATTATAGATTTAAAATGGTAGATGGAATTATAACTAATTTTCATCTTCCATGTTCAACACTGTTTATAATGATCTGTGCATTTGCTAATAAGAAAATTGTAATGAATGCATATAATTTAGCAATTAAGAAAAAGTATAGGTTCTACTCATTTGGTGATGCGATGCTTATTTTATAAAAAATAATTTAGGTATAATATCGCAATCCTTTGTTATACGAATTATAATTTCAATTATCTTTAATAAATATATTTCAATAGAATAAATATATATAAATATAAATTTTAATTAATTCTTAAAGTATGGGAAATAAAAAATTTAAATTCAAAATAATACATGAGGATAAAAATAGTGATGCAAGGTTAGGTGAGATAATAACGCCTCATGGTAAAATTAATACTCCAGTTTTTTGCCCTGTTGGAACAAGAGCAACAGTTAAAGCTATGACCCCTGAGGAGTTAAGAGATATTGGAGTTCAAATTATTTTGGGAAATACATATCATCTATATCTTAGACCAGGAATAGATGTAATAGAGAAAGCAGGAGGATTGCATAAATTTATGCACTGGGAAGGACCAATACTTACGGATAGTGGTGGTTATCAGGTTTTTAGTTTAAATCAAACATTTAGAATTGTTAAAGATGGAGTAGAATTTAAATCAATAATTGACGGATCAAAACATTTTTTTAGCCCTCAAAAGGTTATAGAATTGCAAAAAAGAATGGGTTCAGACATAATGATGATGTTGGATGAACCAGTTAATCCCGATTCTGATCATGATTACACAAAATTAGCTATGATCAGGACATTAGATTGGGCTAGAATGTCAATAAATAGTGTTAGAGATTATCCAGGAGCTTTATTTGGTATTATTCAGGGAGGAATGTATGATGATTTGAGAAAGGAATGTTCAAAAAGAATGTTGGAGTTGAATTTTGATGGTTACTCTATAGGGGGACTTAGTATAGGCGAGCCAAAAGAATTAACATTTGAATTAATGGAAAAAACTGTAAATGAAATACCAAAAGAGAAAGCACGTTATTTTATGGGATTAGGAGACCCTGAGGGAATAATAAAAGCAGTTTCCTTGGGTGTAGATATGTTTGATTGTGTATTAGCAACAAGAATAGCAAGAAATGGGGTAGCAATTACTTATGAAGGTAAGTTGAATATAAAAAATTTTAAATATAAAATGGACTTTAACCCCCTAATACATGATTGTAATTGTTATTGTTGTAAGAATTATAGCCGTGCTTATATAAGACATCTGTATATATCAAATGAGATTTTAGCCAGTAGGTTACTAACAACTCATAATCTTCATTTTATGATTAATTTAATGAAGGATATCCGAAGAGGAATAAAGGATGGAACATTCTCAGAGATAAAAAGGAAATATAAAAATTATGTTTGGAATAGAAATATAATTTAAGAAATATAATTTAAAAATTTTTATGAAAGGAGAGACATGAGTATACAATTGGTGGATTTTTTAAACAAGTATGGTTACTATATTTGGATTGCTGCATTTGTTGCTATTTTTTACTTTACCCTAATACTTCCTCAAAAAAGAAGACAAAAAAGACACAGTAAATTGTTGGAGAGTTTAGAAGTAGGCGACAAAGTAGTTACTATGGGAGGAATATTTGGTACCATTAAAAAAGTCTTTGATAATAAGGTATTGATAACGGTTGCTCCAAATGTTGATATTGAAATTGCCAAAAACGCAGTAAGCAGAAAGTTAACTAAATAATAAAAATAATAAGGTAAGGTTTTATGGTTGATAAGAATATAACAATTAAAGAGATTAAAAACAATACTATCATAATTTCATATATAGCAAAAGCTGACAAAGTTATGGAAGCTATGGGTTATACCGAACATGGTCATCGACATGCGGACCTGGTATCAAATATAGCTTTCAATATACTTGATAGATTAGGTTATAGTAAACGAGAAGCTGAACTTGCTTCAATTGCTGGATATCTTCATGATATTGGAAATATGGTAAATAGAAAAAATCATTATTTAGTGGGTGCATTGATTTCTGGCGATATTCTTGGGAGGATGGGTATGAATCCGGAGGAAATATCGTTAATTATGAGTGCTGTGGGAAATCATGAGGAGGAATCTGGCTTTGCGATTGATGCAATCACAGCTGCATTAATACTTGCAGATAAATCTGATGTTCATAGAAGTAGGGTGAGAAGGGAGTTAACAGAAATTGCATTTGATATACATGATAGAGTAAATTATGCAGCAACCCATTCATTTCTTAGAGTGAATAATGAGGAAAAGAAAATTACACTTGAAATAGAAATTGATACAAATATTAGTCAGGTTATGGATTATTTCGAAATATTTTTGAAAAGGATGACAATATGCAGAAAAGCTGCAACAACATTAGGATGTGAATTCGAAATCATTATAAATGATGTGAAGCTTTTATAGTGATATATATAATTTATAATATTCCAAATAGTTTTAAATTTTAATAGAGAGTGTAAATTGATAAACAGATTTTGGCATATAACAATAATAATACTTTTTTTGGTAATGGTTGCTGGAGCCTTCTATTTAATCTATCCCCCAAATGAGAAGATAAAGACAGGGCTTGATTTATCAGGTGGAATTCAGATAATTCTATCACCCGAAGAAGAACAATCAGAAGATTCTATTAGGGAAGCTTTTTTAATAATTAAAGATAGAATTAAAAGACTTAAAGTAGTTGAACTTAAAGTAGTTGAATCAAGGGTGACAATGGATGAATCTAAAAGGATACTGGTTCAGTTGCCAAAAATTGATAATCTGGAAAGTATTATAAGTGTTATCAAAAATAGAGGTTATCTTGAGCTTAAGATAGTTAAGGGAATAGATATGGGATTGAAATATATTGAAAAAAAAGAGGAAGAATCCCCCAAAGCAGAAGAGGAAACGAAAGATAAGGATAAAGAGACTACAGATGGAGGTGCTAAGATTTCTCCTGAGGAGATTGAGCAAACTACTTCAAGGATTTTAGACAAACTCAAGGAGCAATTGGGAGAAGAAAATATTGAATACGAAAAGATAAATGACTTGGAGTTCAATCTTAAATTAAAAGGGGCAAATTTACAAAACACTTATATAGTCATCTTACAATTAATAATGGGGGAAATATCAGAATCGGAAACTATTGAGAGAATAGAGATAACAAAATATGATCCAATTTATGGTGATGCAGTTGCAATCAGTGGACATTTAAAAGATGTAAAACCAATACCTGCTCAACGTGAGTATCAAGAAATAAAAAATTCTGTCATTTTGAATTTAGATAAAGAATTGGAAAAAAGATTTAAAAGTCTACTTGAGCAAAACATTGGAGACGATTTATCAATAGTTTTAGATGGGGCTTTTAGAACTATTACAGATATCAGTGAGGAAACCATTCCAACTGAAGAAGCGAATTTGCTTTATATACCTAATATAGAAACATTTGAAGAGGCTGAAAATATTGCAACAATGCTACAAACTGGCACTTTACCAATCAATTTTAAAATTGATAACAAAATAGATGTGGGACCAACTTTAGGGGAAGATATCGTATATAAATCTTTAATAACAATATATGTTGGATTTGCATTACTCTTAATATCTATGCTGATATATTATAGAGGCTTGGGATTAGTATCAGTAATTAGTTTAGTTCTGTTTTTAATACTTCTTTTTTCATTGATGACTTTAGCGAAAGTTATGCTTACAGTCTCTTCATTTTCTGGCATATTTTTGGCAGTGGGTGTATATGTTTTTTCAAATATTTTAATATACGAGAAAGTGAAAGAAGAATTAAAAAAAGGTAGATCTATAACAACAAGTATTGATTTTGGTTTTAAGAATTCATTAAATGATATTTTTTATATTAATATGTCAATATTTATTATTGCTTTAGTGCTTAATAATTTTGGAACCAAACAAGTAAAAGGATTATTACTTCCTGTAGTTATTGGTTCTATATTAACAATAATTACTCTATTCACTTTTACCAGATCCAGTCTTCTATTATCTTCAGGTCTTTTACAAAAATATTCACTAAAGCCATTCTTAAGAAAAAATGTTATTTAAAGTAAGTTAAAATTTTATATAAGGAGATATAGCAGAGTGAATTTTGATTTTATAGCTAAGAAAAGAATATTGTTTATGTTATCAGCTATTATAATAGTTTTAGGATTGATAAGCTTTTTATTGAGGTGGGGTCTTGATTTTGGAAAAGATTTTAAAGAAGGTACCTTAATTGAGGTAAATTTCAAAGAACCAATTGAAATAAAAGAGATTAGAAATATACTTAAAAAAAATAATTTTACTGCTGATGTTATTCAATCTATGGATGAAAAAAAGTATCAGATTGAAGTATTTACGGGTGAAGATAAAAAAGATGAGATAAAAAATTTATTTATAGAGTCGGGTCTGATAGAAGGTGATATTAAAGTAAATAATATTTTACCTTTTCATAGTAAAGATATATTTGTGAAAATATTGTATTTAATTTTAATTGGTACAGTAATGCTATTTCTAATTGGCTTAATTAAGAAAGAATTCATATTAGCATTAGTCGCTTTTATCACCGCCATTTTTAACTTATTATTAACATTAAGTGTTTTTTCTATATTAGGTAAGAAAATATCGATTACTATGACTATATCAATAATAATTATTTTTATTTACTCGATTGGTCTGATTTTAAATATAATCAATAGAATAAGTAAAAATAAACTTCTTATAAAAAGCATTGGTTATAAAAAAATGATAAATTTGAGTTTAAAACAAGCATCAGGAGTATCTTTAATTGCTTTAATTGCTGTTCTGATCTCACTTATAGGCTTGATAATCTATAGTGAAGGTTTATTTAGAAATTTAGCCATTCTATTAACATCTGGTTTTATCGTAATAACATTTTCCTCGATTTTTACTTCTGGTTCTCTCCTGGAAATCTTAAACCAATATTTTTCAAAGTATAAATAACATTATTTTGTTTAAAACTTAAATCCTTTTTTGCATTTTAGAAATCCCAGTATTAAAATTTAATAAAAGTTTTATAATAATTATTTAATACATATTTGTGACTTATTTTATAAAATAAGATTATGAAAAAAAATGTGAAAGAGCTGGAAAACTTAATAAAAAAGGTAAAAGAGTATAATCCCAATGCTGATCACAAAATAATTACAAAAGCATTTAATTTAGCAAGGGAAAAACATGATGGACAGCTAAGGGAATCTGGTGATCCTTTTATCTCACATCCATTGGGAGTAGCAGATATAGTCGCAGATTTGAAATTGGATACAACTTCTATTGTTTGCTCTATTCTTCACGACATAATAGAGGATACAGATATTTCATTATCATATGTAGAGAAAGAGTTTGGCAAAATTGCAGCGATAATAGTAGATGGCTTAACAAAGATAAATAAAATATCATTTGAGACTGTTGAAGAAGAACAAGCTGAAAACTTAAGAAAGATGATGATAGCTATGTCAGAGGATATAAGAATCATTCTTATAAAGTTGTCTGATAGGCTACATAATATGAGAACATTATCTGCACTTTCTTTAGAAAGACAAAAGATAAAAGCAAAAGAGACAATAGATATCTTTATACCACTTGCGCATCGATTGGGTATATCTCAAGTTCAAAGAGAATTAGAGGACTTATCTTTTAAATATTTATATCCAAAGAAATTCACTGAAATTGTTAGTATGGTTAAACAAAGGCAAAAGTCGAGAGAAGATCAGATAAATCTGACTATCAATATTTTAAAAGATAAATTAAAGAGTTTTGGTATTGCAGCTGAAATAATTGGTAGAGCAAAGAATTTCTATAGTGTTTTTATGAAAATTACAAAACGTAGAGTAAATTTTGAAGAAATATATGATTTAACAGCAGTTAGAGTAATTGTGAATGATTTAAAAGATTGTTATGGTACTTTGGGCATTGTTCATTCATTATGGAAACCCATTCCTGGAACCTTTAATGATTATATTGCAAATCCAAAGTTCAATCTTTATCAATCATTGCATACTTCTGTTATAGGTCCTGATGGAAAACCTATAGAGATACAAATTAGAACATGGTCAATGCATAGAACTGCGGAATATGGAATAGCAGCACACTGGAAGTATAAGGAAAAAACAGTAAAAGAGGATAAAGAGTTTGATGAGAGAATGTCATGGTTAAGAGAGATGCTTGAGTGGCAGAAGGAACTCTCAGATCCTAAGGATTTTATGGAATCGTTAAAACTTGACCTTTTTCATGATGAGGTATTTGTTTTCACTCCAAAGGGGGATGTGGTCAGACTCCCATTGGGTTCTACACCTATCGATTTTGCTTATCATGTACATACCGATATTGGTCATAGATGCATTGGAGCGATGGTTAATAATAGGATGATCTCCCTGGAAAGGCTCCTTAAAAGTGGGGATATAGTTGAAATATTGACCTCAAAAACTGCTGGTAAGCCAAGTAGAGATTGGTTAAATGTTGTAAGGACTGTTAGAGCAAAAGGAAAAATAAAACAATGGTTTAGAAAGCAAGAAAGAGAGGAGGATAAGACTGTTGGAAAAGAGCTTTTAAGTAAAGCTTTAAGGAAACAAGGGCTTTCTTTACACGCTGTTGATCAGGATATACTTTTGAAAATTGCACAAAATCTTGGCTTTGATAATATAGATGGTCTATTCACACAGATTGGAGCTAGAAAAGTTTCATACATACAGGTTTCAACAAAAATTATAAATGCTATAAAGAAATCAATTGAGCCCGAGCAGGATAGATTAAAAACTGAAGAAATTATACAGGAAGCACAGGAAAGAGAATATACAAGCTCAGTTGTTGTAAGTGGGATGAATGATTTAATTGTAAATCTTTCCCATTGTTGTAATCCCGTACCAGGTGATGATATAATCGGCTACATAACTCGAGGAAGAGGAATTAGCGTTCATAGAACAGATTGTACAAATATCAAATTTTTATCTAAAGATTCTGAGAGATTTATAGAGGTTATATGGGATTTAACTAAACCCTCACTTTTTAAAGTTGAGATAGGTATAGATGCTATAGATAGAATTAACCTTTTAAGAGATGTTACAGAAGTAATTTCAAACTATAATCTAAATATAATAAATATAGCTGTTAGAAAAAAAGTAGAAAAGGATATTACTATTATATTGACTTTGGAAATTGGAGATGTAATTTTACTTAATAAATTATTGGAGGATTTAAAAAATATTGATTCTATATACGATAGTTATAGAGTTGTTCCAGGGATGGAGAGATAATGCATAGTAATAAGAAGATAATACGTAGCAATGGAGAAATAATGCATAAATTAGAGATTAAAAAATTTACTTTAGGCTATTTTGCTGTTAATTGTTATATTGCTTATATTACAGATTCAAAGAAAGCATTAATTATCGATCCTGGTGCAGAACCTCAAAAAATATTAGATTTTATTAATGAAAAAAAATTAAAAGTTAAATATATAATAAATACTCATGGTCATTATGATCATATTGGTGCAAACAATGAAATAAAATCTGTGCTTAATGCTCCAATTTGTATACACACCTTGGATAAAGAATTACTTCATAGTCCAATGAGTAATTTGTCATTATTAACTGGCAAGCTTTATAAAGTTAATGCAGATAGAGTTATTGAGGAAGATGATGAATTTAAAATAGATGATAAGGTATTTAAAATAATACATACACCAGGTCATACTCGTGGTAGTATAAGTGTTATGGTCGATGATATTATATTTTGTGGTGATTTAGTTTTTAAAGATGGAATTGGTAGAACAGATCTTTTTGGTGGATCTTCAAAGGATCTGGCTTTGTCTATTAAGAATAAAATATTTAGCATTAATGATGAGGTAAGATTATATCCAGGTCATGGTCCGGAAACTTCAATTAAAGATTTAAAAGAAAATAACTATATGGTCAATTATATTTTAAAATCAGAATTATCTAACTTTTAAAAGGAGAAAATTTTGAAATTTCAAACACCGAGGGGAACCAGAGATATATTATCCCCTGAAGTTGAATTTAGAAATTATATATTTAAAAAATCTCGCGAGCTTTTTGAGATTTATGGATTTAAAGAGATAGTAACTCCAACTTTTGAGCGTACAGAAGTATTTACAAAAGGGATAGGGGAAGCTAGTGATATAGTTTCAAAGGAGATGTACACATTTAAAGATAGGAAAGGTCGATCTTTGACTCTAAAACCTGAAGGAACAGCTCCAGTAGTGCGTTCATTTATACAAAATAAAATGTATGGTAAATCTCTGCCTATAAAGCTTTATTATTGTGGTCAGATGTTTAGATATGAAAAACCTCAAGCAGGGAGAGGCAGAGAATTTTCCCAAGTAGGAATAGAAATTTTAGGTACAAGTGACCCTCTTGCAGATATAGAGACTATTGCTTTAGTCATGAATCTATATAAGGAATTGGGAATTGATCAAACTAAACTTATTATAAATAGTATGGGTTGCAGGAATTGTAGAAAAAAATATTTACAAGATTTAAACAAATATTTAGAAATAAAAAGTAAAAATCTGTGCGAAGATTGTAGTTTCAGGATAAAAAAGAATCCATTAAGGGTATTTGATTGTAAGGTTGATCAATGTAAGAAAATATTATCTAAATCTCCAATTTTAAGAGATTATTTATGTAATGAATGTGAAGATCATTTTAAAAATGTATTAAATGGATTAGAAAGTCTAAAAATAAAATGGCAATTGGATAACAGATTGGTAAGAGGATTTGATTATTACACAAAAACAGTTTTTGAAGTAACTGCACCTAAATTAGGTGCACAAGATGCTATATGTGGTGGTGGAAGATATGATTATCTTATAGAGGATTATGGAGGTCCTCTAACTCCTGCTGTTGGAGTAGCAATAGGCGTTGACAGAACAGTACTTGTTATGATGATGATGGGTATAAAACCATTTTCTGAAAAGAATATACAGGTTTTTTTAATTGCTTTAAATGATACAGCTAAAAAAAAGGCAATTGTTCTTCTTGATGATTTAAGAAAAAATAAGATTCCATCTGATATGGATTATGGAAATAGAGGTATTAAAGGTCAATTCAAGATGGCAGACAGATTAAAAGCAAAATATGTATTAATTTTAGGTGAAGATGAACTAAGAAATAACGAAGTATCATTAAAGGAAATGGATACAGGAAAACAGTCTATCATAAATTATGATGATGTAATAAATTATTTAAAAGAAAAAATAAAAGAGAGTAACTAAATGGAAGATAAAAAATTTAGGATTTCAGATCAGATTTTGCATAATTCACCTATAAGGAAAAATAAATATAGGAATATTTGGTGTGGAAATATTTCAAAAAAAGATATTGGACGTACGGTTAAAATAAGTGGTTGGGTTCATAGAAGAAGAGATTTAGGTAATCTCACTTTTATAGATTTAAGGGATAGAACAGGGATAGTTCAAGTGGTATTTGATCCGGATATAAGCGAAGAAGATCATAATTTATCTAAAAAATTAAGAGCTGAATTTGTAATTACTATCGAAGGAAATGTGAGGAAAAGACCGGTTGGCACAATAAATCCAGAACTCAGAACTGGTGAAATAGAAGTAATAGCAGAAAAACTTAAAATATTGAGTGAATCGAAAACACCACCATTTTTAGTTGAAGATGATACAGAAATAGATGAAAAATTAAGATTTAAATATAGATATCTCGATTTTCGAAGACCAGGTGTTATGAATATACTTGTTATTCGAGACCAGATGGCAGTAGCCATTAGAGAATATTTAAAGGGTCAAGGTTTTATTGAGGTTGAGACTCCCATTCTTGCTAAAAGTACTCCTGAGGGAGCAAGGGACTATTTAGTTCCAAGTAGAATACATAAAGGAAGTTTTTATGCTTTACCTCAATCACCTCAGTTATTTAAGCAAATACTAATGGTTTCAGGATTGGAAAGATATTTTCAAATAACAAGGGTTTTTAGGGATGAAGACTTGAGAGCAAATAGACAACCAGAATATACACAGGTAGATATTGAGATGTCTTTTGTGGATGTTGAAGATATTCTTAAAATAAACGAGGAGATGCTTAAATATGTATTTAAGAAATGTTTTAATATAGAGTTAGTTTTACCTTTTGAAAGAAAAAAATATTTTGATGTAATTGAGAAGTATGGAACAGATAAACCAGATATAAGATTTGAAATACCTATAGTGGATATAACTGATGAGCTTTTATCTACTGATTTTCAGCTTTTTAAAAATGCTATTGAAAATAAAGTTAGAATAAAGGGTATAAATGTGAATGATGCTGCTAATTTCTCCAGGAAGAAAATAGATACTCTTTCAGTGGTGGCTAAGGATTTAGGTGCCAAGCAGATTTTTTGGATAAAAGTAAGGGAAAGTGGAGAGTTACATTCATCTATTGCAAAATATCTTAAAGATAATGAAAAAAGAGCAATATTGGATAGATTTGAAGCGAAATCGGGTGATTTAATTATTCTTATAGCTGATTTATCAAGTAAAGCAAGTACAATTTTAGGTCAGATAAGATTATATTTAGCCAATGAATTAGATTTGATTCCTGAAGATACATATAAATTCTTATGGGTGTATGACTTTCCCTTATTTGAATGGGATGGTGATGAAAAAAGATATCAACCGATGCATCATCCTTTTACTTCACCAACAGAAGAAACCATTGAGTTTATAAAAAATGATCCTTTAAAAGTAAAAGCAAAAGCTTATGACTTGATATTAAATGGAGTAGAAATTGCAAGTGGTTCTATAAGAATTAATAATAGTAATTTACAAAAGGAGATTTTTAGAGTTTTAGGTCATGATAAAGATAAAGTGGATAGTAACTTCGGATTCTTATTAAAAGCTTTTCAATACGGTGCTCCACCTCTCGGCGGAATTGCGTATGGATTTGATAGATTTGTTGCTGAGGTATTACAGAAAAAAAATATAAGAGAAGTAATTGCTTTTTCCAAAACTCTTAGAGCCATATGTCCATTAACTGGTGCACCTGATAAAGTAACTGATGAACAGTTAGAAGAGCTGAATATAGATATAAAGAAAAAATAAAAAAAAATATTAAAAATTTTTTAATTGAATAAGAAATAGTTTTATGATAATATAATTTCAGACCTACCTTGTGCGTAGTTTGTTGTCTATTTGAGCCAACAAATTGACATAGGGAGCTAAATCTTTGGCAATGGACTTGATGCCTCCTCAGTGTGGAACAATGAAGTTGTCAAGAAGGCACCCACCTGCTGAGAGTGGGTTCAAAGATTAGCGAATTACGGCAAGGTGGGGTTATTTTTTTAAATATGATTTTTTTATTCCCCTGTTTAAAAACCATCTTAATTTTCCTAATAAGAAAAATAATTATGATATAATCAAAAAAAATTTATATAATTCTAATTAATGTATTTTCAAACTTAAAAACAGTAAAATATTTTATGGAGGGTGAGTATGGCTTTTTCGAATTTTGAAATTGCAGTTTTAATAGCTTTTGCAATATTTATTATTATTTCAATAATTTTAACAATAAAGATAGTTATCACACTAAAGTTATTAAGTAAAATGCTTACTGAATTGAGAAAAGAGATTACACCAAATTTAAGGAAATTAAGTACTACATTAGACAATGTAAATACAGAATTGGATGGTGTTGATAAAATAATAAACACAATTTCTAATGTAGTAAATAGAGTTGATTCAACAACTAAATTTGGTCAAGAAATGATTATTTCTCCAATTTCTAAAGCAGCAGGAATTTTGGCAGGTCTACAAAAAGTAGTATCAAAAATGAAAAGTGGAAAGAATAAAGAGTAAAATATTATAGAATCATTGATAAATAATATTCATATAGTTAAATTTTAATTTATAAAATTATGTGATGGAAAAATATAAAAGAATTGCTTTAATAATATGGACTATAATAGGTGCTTTAATTATACTATTTTCTTTTTTTTATCTATTGTCGAAGTTAAAACCAATCTTTACCCCCATCTTAATTGCAATTGTTTTAACATACCTATTAGACCCAATAGTAAAATTTTTTGAAAAGAAAATTGCGAGAATTGGTTCTATAATAATAGCTTTTTCCATTTTTTTTCTTATAATTGTACTATTCTTTACCTCTCTCATTCCTATGCTTATTGGTCAATTTAAAAATTTTGGGCAAAAAATTCCTGATTATTTAAAAACCGTAGAAGCAGGTTTATTATCATATGAAAGATATTATCAAAGAGTTATTAAAACTGAACAATTAAAAGAAATACTTGATGAGATAACTAATCAATTAAGGGATTTTATAATATCAATTGCAGTCAAAGCACCAGAATTTACAACAGATATTTTGAAACTTCTCTTTAATATTTTTATTGCAATACTTTGTTCTTTTTATTTACTAAAAGATAGGGATAAGTTAAAAGAAAGTTTATTTAAAATTATACCTGCAAAATACTCAGATGAGATCAGCTTAATACTAAGAAAAGCAAACAATTCTATCTCAATCTTTTTCAAAGGGCAGTTAATGGTAGCATTAATTATTACAGTTTTTTATTTCATAGCACTATCCATTTTTAGAATTGAATTTGCTCTTTTCCTTGGATTAGTAGCCGGTCTATTTAATATAATACCTTACATTGGTCCGATAATTGGAACAATCCCAGCAGCATTAGTGGCATTTTTTGATTCACCATGGAAGGCCTTGGGTATTATTATTGTCTTTATTGTAATAAATTGGATAGAAGAGTTAGTAATCAGACCAAAAATATTAAGTCAAAGGTTGGGTTTACATCCACTAATAATAATTTTTGCTTTAATTGTTGGCGGATTTCTTTTTGGTATGTTGGGACTCATTGTAGCCATTCCCATAGCTGCATTTATTCAAGAATTAATTTACCATTATCTTTTAAAGCAAGAAAGGGTCTAAAAAGGCGTCAGTCCTTGACATCGCAATAAGGTGTTAAGTCTTGCATTATAACAATAATGGATAAGAATAATAAGTTAAGTGCCAGGTCTTGACATAGACATATCAGCTTTGGGTATATTTTCTCAACTATTTATCCTCTCCCCTGGTGGGAGAGGTAAGGAGAACTTCTCTTATGATTCCCCTCCCTTTATGGGAGGGGGTAGGGGGAGGGTAAAATGTCTTCGAAGGTATATCACAAAGCTATTATTAAAATTAAATTTATGAGATTATTTATTATTTTTTTTAAAGTAGTAATATTAGAGGTATTAATTGAAAAGTACGGTTATTAGAGATAGATTTTTAAAATTCTTTAAAGATAAAAATCATTCAATAATTCAATCATCAAGCTTGATACCAGTAGATGATCCCACTGTTCTTCTAACAACTGCTGGTGTGCAACAGATCATGCCTTTCTTTTCAGGATTAAAAGAGCCTCCATCAAAAAGATTAGTATCCTGTCAGAAATGTTTCAGAACAACTGATATTGATAATGTAGGTTTAACTCCAAAGCATCTTACTTTTTTTGAGATGTTGGGAAATTTCTCAATTGGTGATTATTTTAAGGAAAAATCAATTTATTGGGCATGGGAATTTCTTACCAGGGAATTAAAAATTGATTCGGATAAATTATGGGTAACAGTATTTGAGGGAGACGAGGAGATACCTGTAGATGATGCAGCAATTGCGATGTGGAAAGAAGTTGGAGTTAGCCCCAACAAGATTTATAAATTTGGAAAAGATGATAATTTCTGGGGTCCGCCTGGGGAAAAGGGACCATGTGGTCCATGCAGTGAAATACATTTCGATAGGGGAGAACAATACGGATGTCAGAAAGATAAATGTGGACCTAATTGTGAACAGTGTGACAGATTTATAGAAGTATGGAATTTGGTTTTTACACAGTATAACTTTGATGGAAAAAAATATGATCTTCTTCCTCAAAAAAATATAGATACGGGAATGGGTTTAGAGAGATTAGTATCTATTATGCAGAATGTAGAATCTGTTTTTGATACTGATCTATATAAGGAAATAATAAAAGAAACTGAAAGGTTATCAAATAAGAAATTTAATGTATGTTCCGACCTTGATAGGTCATTTAGAATTATTGCTGATCATCTAAAGGGAGCAACTTTTTTAATTAGTGATGGAGTTTTTCCTTCAAATGAGGGAAGAGGTTATGTTTTAAGACGAATTATAAGAAGAGCAATTACTAATGGAAAGAGTTTGGGTATTAAAGATGAGTTTATAACAAAGATATCAGAAATAGTTATAAATATAATGAGTTCTGTTTATCCAGAACTTAAAGATAAAAGAGATTATATACTTGATGTGTTAGAAACAGAAGAAAAAAAATTTCATAAAACACTTATTGAGGGCACTAAGATTCTTGAAGAAAATATTAAGCAATTAAAGAAGTTAAAAAAGTCTGTAATACCTGGTGATATTGCTTTTAAATTATATGATACATACGGTTTTCCGATTGACTTAACAAAGAATATAGCAAATAAATACGATTTTACTACTGATACAGAAACATATCGTACTTATATGGAAGAACAGAAAAATAGATCTCGTTCTGTGAAAGGTTTTTTTGATAAAGACGAAGAAGCTTTAAAACTCTATTCATCTATTGTAAAGGGTAAAAAAATAAAGTTTGTTGGGTATGAAAAAGATTTTGTTAAAACTGATGTAGTGGGGATAATATCTAAAGGTGTTGAAGTGCAAAAAGTATCTAAAGGTGATGAAGCGGGGATTATAATAAGTGAAACTCCATTTTATGCTGAAAAGGGTGGCCAGGTTGGTGATATTGGTCATATAGTATCAGAAACTGGAAAATTTAGTGTAGATAATACATTTCCCATTGATGATATTCTAAATTCACATCAAGGAAAGGTAATTGATGGAGAAATAAAAATAGGGCAAATAGTTGAAGCTAAAATTGATATTAAAAATAGAATTTCAATATCCAAAAATCACACAGCTACTCACTTACTTCATTGGGCTCTCAGAACAGTATTAGGTGATCATGTGAACCAATCTGGCTCTTTAGTAGAAGCAGGAAGATTAAGATTTGATTTTACACATCATCTATCACTATCAAATGAGCAGAGGGAAAAAGTGGAGAATTTAGTGAACAAGATGATATTTGCCAATCACGACGTAAGAGCATATATAACAACACTGGATTATGCCAAAGAAATAGGCGCTATTATGATATTTGAGGAAAAATATGGTGATTTTGTAAGAGTTCTTGAAATAGGTGATTTTTCTAGAGAACTCTGTGGAGGGACACATATTGCAAAAACTGGCTCCATCGGTCTATTTAAAATAATAAGTGAGGGTTCTATAGGATCAAATTTGAGAAGAATAGAAGCAATTACTGGCAGAGAAGTAATTGAATATATAAGTAAACAAGATAAAATTATTTCTTCTCTTTCAGAATTATTATCGGTCGAGAAATCGGATATTATAGAAAAAATAAAAAAGCTTATTGATGACTTAAAGAAAAAAGAATCTGAATTGGAAGAGATCAGAAAAAAAACGATCTCATCTGAGCTTGAAGCTATTTTAAATAAATATGAAGAAAAGAATGAAATAAAGATTTTTTCTGGTCTTTTAAAATTTAGAAATATTAAAGACTTACAATCGATGGTAAGAACTATACAGGGAAAATTTAAAGATAGTTTTGTAGTACTTGGTTCAAATTTAACAAATAAAGCCATTTTAGTAACATCTGCTTCAGGAAAGGCATTGGAAATTGGTATAGATTGTAATGAAATAGCTAATGCTATTTCTAAATATATTGATGGTGGAGGTGGTGGAAAGAAAGAATTTGCTCAAGTGGGTGGAAAAAATACAAAAGGAACAAAATTAGCTATTGATAAAGCAATCAAGATAGTAGAAAGTTTACTATAAAATATTATTAAAATTGGAAAGTATTGTATTTGTTTTTAAAAAATTTAAATATGAAAAAGATGGGTTTAGATTGGGGTGAAAAAAGAATAGGTATCGCAATATCAGATGAATTGTTATTTTTTGCCCATCCCTTAGAAATAATAGAAAATTCTTCTAAAACAAAATCTATTTTAAAGAATATTATTCAGAAAGAAAATATTGATGAAGTGGTTGTCGGTTTACCTATTACTTTGAGAGGTGAAATGGGTAAACAAGCAATAAAAATTAAAGAACAGGTTGAAGAAACTTTTAAAGATATGACAGATATAAAGATAAAGTTAAAATTCTGGGATGAAAGAATGTCAACCAGACATGCAAATAGATTATTAAAAGAGGTAGGGCTTAGAATTAAGGATAGAAGAAAGATTAAAAAATTGGATGATAAAATAGCAGCAAGCTTAATTCTTCAAGGTTATTTAAACTATTTAAAAAGAGAAAATGAAGGAATTTAAAAAATTTATTTTAGCAGTATTTATAATAATTTTAATTTTATTAGTATTTATAGAGTCTTATATTCTAAAAAATTTTTTTGGAGTTCTATTTAGACCACATGATGGTAGGGGAAATATAGAGCTTGCAATTGAAGAGGGTATGTCAATTGATAAGATAGTAAATATCTTAGAAGAAAAGAAAGTAATTAAGAATGCCTGGCTCTTTAAATATTATGTTAAATATACGAAAAAAAGTACGGAAATTAAATCTGGTAAATATATATTTGATATCAACTCCTCATATGCAGTAGTTCTTGATAAATTAATTCAGGGACCTCCTCAGCCAGAAACATTTACATTGGTAATCCCAGAAGGCTTTACTTTAGAGCAAATTGCTAATAGAGTTGAGGAAATATCTCTCATTTCTAAGAGAAACTTTATATGCGAAGCAATACCAGAAGAGTTCAATTATAATTTCTTAGAAGATGCTGAAAGCTTAGAAGGATTTTTATTTCCAAAGACATATACATTTTTAAAGGAAACATCCGCTCATAACTTAATAGATACATTGTTAAAACAGTTTGAAACAGAAACTAAAGATTTAGATTTTAGTTTAGCCAAGCAGAATGGTATAAATATTAAAGATATAATAACTATTGCTTCATTAATTGAGAGGGAAGTATATATCGCTGAGGAGAGAGAATTAGTTTCTGCTGTTATTTATAATAGGCTTGAAATAGACATGCCACTCGCAATAGATGCAACATTAAGATATGCTCTTTCAAAATGGGATGATGAACTAACCATATCTGATTTAAATACTGACTCTCCTTATAATACAAGAATATATAAGGGACTCCCTCCAACAGCAATTTGTAATCCTGGAATAAAGTCGATAAAAGCAGCACTTGAACCTGCTGATGTCGACTATTTGTATTTTGTTGTTGATGATCCAGATTCACATAGCCATTTTTTTACTAATTCTGAAACTGAATTTTTTAATTTCTTAAATAGTTTAGAAAGGTAATATGAGAAAGTCTAAATTATGTCCTCATCTTTATTATTCCTCAATATATACTATAGATTTAGACAATATAAAATCATTAGAAATAAAAGGATTAATCATTGATTTAGATAATACAATATTACCTCATCAGCACCTTATAGTTTCAGAAGAGATTAAATCCTGGTTTAAAAATCTAATAGAAAGAGGATTTAAAGTATGTGTTATTTCAAACAACTCTGTTAACAAAGTAAAAAAAATAGCGGCTAAACTTCAGGTACCATTTATATTTAATGCTGTTAAACCCCTTCCATGGTCTTTCAGGAAAGCAACTAAAATTTTAAGCTTAGATAAAAAGTATATTGCAATTGTTGGAGACCAGATGTTTACAGATATTTTGGGTGGAAACTGGTTTGGAATATTTACGATTTTAGTAAAGCCAATGAATCCTTATGAACATTGGTGGACAAGAAAATTAAGAATATTACAAAAAAAACTTTTAAACAGATTTATATCTAAAGGAGAATTAAAATATCTAAATTAAAATAATTTTAATTAATAATAATATAATTTGAAATTTTAACAATTTTGTTTTTTTTTTATTAATTATTATTTAAAAGGTATTTTGATTATATTTATATATTTTGGTTAAAATGGCTGATAAGTATCTACATATTATAGTAAAAGGTTATGTACACGGAGTTGGATTTAGATTCTATGCTATTAGATATGCGGATAAGTTAAATATTAATGGTACTGTTAGAAATAAATATGATGGCAGTGTGGAAATATATGCTGAAGGAAAAGAGGAAGATATAAATAAATTTATCGAGGTAATTAAAACAGGACCAAGATCAACTGTAATCAGAGAAGTCATAATTGATGAATATAAAAAATCAAGAGATTATAATACATTTAATATTATCTTTTAATCAAAATTTATGTTTTTCAAGAAAGCTAATAATAAAAGAGATAAAAATAAAAAAGACGATAGCTTTAAGATACCTCTCTCTGCAAAAGATGCAGCTCTGGCTTCAATAGTGGGAGCCATCTATGTTGTTCTTACATTGGGTTTTGCTCCGATTAGTTTTGGGCCTATTCAATTTAGAATTGCTGAGATTTTAACAGTACTTCCATTTCTAAGGGCATCTACAGCCTGGGGACTATTCGCTGGTTGCTTAGTAGCAAATATAATAGGTGGATTAGGACCATGGGATATAATTTTAGGTAGTCTTTGCACTTTAATTGCTGCTTATTTAACTTCAAAAATGCCAAATATCTGGCTTGCTCCATTACCTCCGGTAATAATAAATGCTTTTGGTGTTAGCCTTTATCTTAGTAAAATTTTCGGATTCCCCTATTGGCTTACAGTGTTATCAATTGGAGTTTCTGAAACAATTATCTGCTATTTATTAGGTATTCCTTTACTTTATTTTCTTAAAAAGCAAAACTTCTTAGAAGAATACATCTTTAAACAATAATATACTTATTTAATAGTAATTATACGAGTTAAAAACTTTTTATTCTCTTGAATTATAATGATTTAAAGTTATATACATGAAATATAGAACATTTTTTATTCCTAAAGATAGCCCAATTCATAAATTAAACCCACTAACCAAATTAACTGTTTTAGGCTTTATTATAGTCTCTCTGTATACTCTAAATTGGATTCATTTTCCAATACTTCTTTTTTTATTAATAATTTTCCCTATTGCCTTTTTGGGAAGAATTTCTAAAGAATTTTTTAAAATAATTTTAAAAGTGGGATTACCTTTAATTTTATTTGTGTTTGCATTTCAAATCGTTTTTTATCCGGGTGGAGAAAAAGTTATATGGGAATTTTCAGTTGTAAAAATAAAATTAGAAGCAATAATATTTTCATATTTATTAGGAAGTAGAATATTGGTCATAATTTCTTCTTTTTTAATATTTCTTCTCACCACAAATCCAAGTTATATTATGAACTCTTTAATTTCGATAGGGTTTCCACCAACGATATCTTATGTTATTTTATCTACTTTAAATATATTTCCTTATATACAATCAAAAGCAAATTCTATATTGGATGCTCAAAAATCAAGAGGTTTAGAGGTAGAGGGTAATATTTTTATAAAAATTAAATCTTTAATTCCATTAATAACTCCATTACTTTTTAGTTCAATTTTAGAAGTTGAACAAAGAGCTTTAGCTCTTGAGGTAAGAGCTTTTAACTCACCGCATCCAAAAACATCAATTTTGAAAATAAAAGACTCATTGCCACAAAAAATTTTTCGAATAATAACTTTACTACTTTGTTTAATATTAATTATCTATAAATTTTATTTAGTAATTTTTTAAATTTACAAATAGTAGTTTTGATATTTTTTTATATTAATACTTTATAGAGAGAATTTATGGCTATAAAAATAAAAAACTTAAGTTACAGTTATTCGGGCGCAAAGAAAGAAGCTTTAAAAAATATTAATATAGATATTTTTGATGGTCAATTATGTGGTGTATTAGGAAGAAATTTAACTGGTAAATCAACATTATGTTATGCACTTACTGGATTTATACCACACTTTTTTAAAGGAAGCATAAAAGGAAAAGTGCTTATTGACAATTTAGATACAGCTAATTTACCTCTTCATAAAATTGTAACTAAAGCGGGATTAGTCTTACAAAATCCATTTAACCAATTATCAGGTGAAAAATTTACAGTATTTGAAGAAGTAGCTTTTGGTCTGGAAAATTTAGGAGTTTCTCGAAATGAGATGATAGCAAGGGTTAAGGAGATTCTTAGAAAAATAAAAATTTATGATTTGAAAGATAGATCACCCTATCATCTTTCAGGGGGTCAACAACAATTAGTTTCTATAGCTTCTGTTTTAGTGATGAAACCTAACATTTTAGTTTTAGATGAACCGACCTCTCAACTTGACCCAATTAATAGTAAATTGATATTTTCATTGGTTAAAGAGTTAAATAGAGAGGGAATAACAATAATAATAGTTGAACATAAAATAGAAGAGATAGTTGAATTTGCAGATAGAATTCTATTAATTGAAGATGGTGAAATATTATTAGATGAATCTCCTCATGCAATATTTAAATCTCTGAAAAAATATGAAAATTATATTAAATATATGAGACCACCCTGTTATGTAGAATTGGCTCAAAAAATAGAAGAAGAAGGTCTTTGGGAAAAAACCAATGGTTATCCCATAACATTTGATCAAGCAAAAAAAGAATTTGAGGTGTAATTTGCCAAAAATATTAGTGGAGAAATTAGAATTTACTTATCCATCAGGTTTAAAAGCATTAAAAGGAATAGACTTAAAGATAGAAAATGGTGAATCTGTTGCTGTAATTGGAGAAAACGGTTCTGGAAAGACTACTTTAGTTAAGCATTTAAATGGACTCTTAAAACCATCATCTGGTAAAGTATGGATAGGAAAAAAGAATACTAAAATTTATACAACTGCTGAACTTTCAAAAACTGTAGGATATGTTTTTCAGAATCCTGAAAACCAGTTGTTTAAAGAAACAGTAAGAGAAGAATTAATTTTTGGACCTAAGAATATTGGATTTTCAGAAGATAAAATTAAAGATATAGTAGAAAAGATAGCTCATTTGACTGATATTTATGATATTTTAGATTCAAATCCAAGAGAATTAAATTTTTTTCAAAAACAATGGGTGGCAATTGCTTCAACATTGATAATGGACTCTAAGATTTTAATTCTTGACGAACCAAATACCAGTCAGGATTTTCTTGGTGTAGAAAAATTAATAAAATTGATAAATAACCTTTTGATAAAAAATAATACAGTTATAACAATTACTCATGATTTAGATTTTGCATTAAAAATTTCAAATAGATTTATAGTTATTAGTGATGGAAAGATATTACTAGATAACACACCTCAAAATATTTTTGCAAAGAAGCAAGAATTAATTAAAGCAAATCTTATTCCTCCTCCCATACCGAGATTAGGAATATCACTCGGTTTTAAATATCCTCCATTAAATATTGGTGACTTTATTAATATGTATAGCTCCTCGCAATAACAATAGGATTTAAATTAACACATTATTATTTATTAATATCTTAGGAGTCATGAGTTAATATACAAGTAATAATCTTTAACATTTTATTATTGTAACAACATTTTAAAAATTAACTATTGACAATTCTATTTTTTTTAATTAGTATTTCACAGAACATAAATAAAGTATAATTATTATAAGAAGTTGCATATCTTAAATTAGAAGT
>JAHJRV010000090.1 GCA_018830725.1 Actinomycetota bacterium
CTAATTTTACTTTTAATCCTTTTACTTTTTTTCCGTCCTTGGAATATCCTCTAACTACTCCGTTATGACAAAGAATCATTCCTACTTTTTTAAAATCTTCTTATTAAAAGTAAATTATATCATTAAAATAGAAAATACCAATTTAGATATAGATACTTCATTAAAATTAAAAAATACACACTTTATGTGTATTTTATATTGATTTTTTTATAAAATTATAGTAGTATTGATTTAAATAAACTAAAAATAGATTTTGGTGATAAATATGGCTAAGAGAATTAATATAACCATCCCAAAAGATTTTCTATCAAAGGTTGACGAATTCTCAAAAAAAGAACATAGAAAAAGAAGTGAGTTAATCAGAGAGTCATTGAGAGAATACATGGGTAGAAGAGATAAAGATATGGCGGTTGAACAAAAAAAAGGTCTCATTGATTTAGAAGCTAAAGAAACAATCACGGTAGAAAAAATTAAAAAAATATCTAAAGAAAAGAGGGCTGAGCTTTTTTCAATAATTAGAATTTATTTTAAAAACCGTCCTGAGGTAATTGCGTCCTTTATATTTGGTTCCTACTCTACTGATGATGCAACAATTTTAAGTGATTTGGATGTTGGAATTCTTCTTAAAACTGATATAGGTAAAGACAAATATTCAGAATTACTTTTAGATATTTCCTCTGACCTTGTTAGACTATTAAAGATGGATAATATTGACTTGGTAATTCTTAATCGAGCAAATCCAGTACTCAAAAATGAGGTAGCCACTAAAGGAACAGCAATATTTGAGAGAGAGAAGGAAATACTGGATAATTTTAAAATAAAGTCATTAAAGTACTATATGGATACAAAAAAATTTCGTAATTTATATCAAAAAAGTATTAAAAACTTTTTATTGGAAAATAAAATTTGAATTTTTTACTGGGAAGCGCCTTACACAAGACAGAGCAGTCTACTTATGTTAAATAAAGAGGATTAATTGATAAACAAGGATCTTATATTAAGCAAGCTACTAAAAATAAAAAATTATATACAGGAATTAAAAACTTTTTCTAACATTACTTTTGAAGAATACAAAAGAGATTTTATCAAAAAAAGAGCAGTTGAAAGATTAATTTTATTACTTGCAGAAGTAGCAACTGATATAAATTCATATGTTATTATTGAGATTGGAAAAAATCCACCAACTGATTATTATGACTCATTTATAAAAGCTATTGAAATTGGATTAATATCAAAGCAACTTGGAGAAAAATTAGCTCCCTCGGCTGGTTTGAGAAATAGATTAGTTCACGAATATGATGAGATAAAGGATGATATTGTTTATAGTAGCATTAATGATGCGATAGAACTTTATACAACTTTTATAAAAGAGGTTAATGACTATTTAAAACAATAACAATTGGGAAATTATTAGTGATTAAAAGAGAATTCTTTTACAAAAGAATCAAATAGTTACTTAAAACTTCATAGCTTATTAATTGAAAGATTGACCCTTATATATGTCGCAAGACCTCACTATATTTATAAAAAATATAGATTGTCAGAAAAGATAATTAAGAATTTTAATCATTATATTTTTAGGACATATTGTGGAATCAACTTAGCAACAATATCTATTATTCCAATTTCTAAAGCGCGTAGCACTACATTCCGTCCTCTATATTCATAAGCTAACTCCCGCACTTCTGATATGATTTTCTTACCTCTATCATTTTGCATCTCAACTTCAAAGTATCTTTTCCCCTCAACTTCTATCACTTTATTTATAGTTAAAATATCAGGAAAGACATATCCTCCACCATGAGGTATTATGTTAGCATTTATAAGCCTATTATAAACCCCCAATCTTTTTGCTCTTTTTTCAAAACCTAATAACTCTATACTTTGAGGACTTAAATTTGGGTTACCTTTTACCAAATAAGCAGGCAAATCTCCTCTTAGCGTTATTGAAAAAAGTGTATTCAAGTTTCTTAAATAATGACAACCCAGGACTATCTCATTCATATTTATAAGGCCTTGATGCATTTCATTAGAAATTTTTGTGAATTCTTCAAACAAGAGTTCAGCACCCATTATCCTTTTTTTCTTAGCAAAATTCTCAACATAATTATATTTTTCAAAATACTTTTTAGCATCATTACCTGTTAGTATATTAAAAGTTCCAAAAGGTGTTTTAATATGTTCTGCCATATTATACAATTGTTTGCTCTTATCATAATATATTCCGAAACCTAATTTATTATCCCCTCTAAATTCATCAGCAGATCCGTGTATTACAAAAGCATATGGAGGTAGATTTATATCAAATTTTGCAACAGGTTCTACTTCAAATATATCTATAAAGTGATTTCCTTTGTAAAAGTCCCATTTCAATGTAACACCGTCTATCTGTATTTTACTCGTTTCCATCTTATGTATCTTTCTAATTAAAACCTCAATATCGGGTAATTTATCTAATCCACCAACAAGCATTCCACATGCATTAGGCTTTGTGTCAAGAATAATTAATTCATCTTCCCCTTCTCCCCAGCTTATCTTCCCTCCATATCCAAACCCACTTTTCCATCTATTTGTGTTTCTAGTAATGGTCATATCTGGTGAAGCAATAAAGGTAGCATTTGGGCTCATACCAAGTTGATGTTGAATGTAATGAATTGCTGCAATGCCATAAACAGTATTAGCTCTACATAATTCTGCTCCACTATCGTTTAAACCAATGAAAAAACAATAACCCTTTGCATTCTGTAATATTTCTTCTCTTTTCATATTTCTTACCTTATTTTTTTTAAGTTATAAAATTCACTTATCATTTTTAGATTTCTTTGCTCTAATTCTAATTAAAATCCTTTTAGCAGCCTTCTGAAGATCCTTGTCTTTGTTTTTTAGGGCTTGAATTAGAGGTTCTACTGCTGGTCCCCCTATCCTTCCAAGAGCTTCTGTTGCTGCAGCTTGAACATACAAATTTTTATCTCTAAGAACTTGAATGAGAGGTTCTATTGCCATTTCACTCTCTATCCTTCCAAGAGCTTCTACTACATATCTCTTAACAACCGTATCTTTGTCCTTAAGGGCATTAATTAATGGTTCTACTGCTTTTACATCCCCTATTTTTCCAAGAGCTTCTACTACACTTATTCGTACATCTTTATCTTCATCTTTAAGGGCATTAATTAATGGTTCTAC
>JAHJRV010000091.1 GCA_018830725.1 Actinomycetota bacterium
ATTTGTTTTGAAATTATTTATGGAATTATAAGACTTAATTTGTTTTACAATTTCATTTGAATTCAATTTTTAAAAAGGAGTATTAGTTGCAGAGAGAGGATGATTTTAAAATAAGAAGGAAAAAGATAAAAGAACTTTCAGATAAAGAGTTAAAGGAAAGATTCTGGGATTTAGCCAATAAAGTTGTAGAACCTATGATTGAAATGGCTAAAGAATACACATCCCCTTCCATTGAGAGGTCAGTTCTTTTAAGAATGGGTTTTAATTCATTACAATCAAAAGCTATTGTAGATAAGTGTTTAGAGTTAGATATTTTAGGAAAGGGAGCAGGTCATATAGTTTTAAGATTAGCTAATGAAGAAAATATTCCTTACAAAGAAGCTGGAGAAAAATTAGTTAGTGGACAATTAGTAGATAAAGTAAAAGAAATTTTTAAATAATTAAAAAGGAGATTTGAAATTGGGAGATTCAGAATTTAAATATAAATATAGATTAAAGCAAGATGAAAAGATAGATGTTTTAGAAATATTGAAGGATTTGGATAAATATAAGCCCAGGAGGAAAGGTTGGACCTGGAGAAAGAAACTTCCAAAGGGAACTTTAGTAGGACCATTTGTATATAACCAAATTTCAGAAAATTTAGAAAACAGTCAACCTCTTCCAGCAGCTCATTATTTTAAAAATATTGACCCTCAACCTGATTGCATAATAACATCTGAAATAGCTTCAGGAAGATTTGAAGATGATATAAGAAGATTCAGAATGGCAGCATATCATGGTGCTGACCATATAATGGTTATAAGAACAGCAGGACAAAGTCATTTTGATGGTTTAATTGAAGGCACACCTGAAGGGGTAGGTGGTGTTCCAATTACAAGAAAACAGGTAAGGGCTTCAAGAAAAGCATTAGATTTGATTGAGGATGAAGTTGGAAGACCAATTAATTTTCATTCTTATGTAAGTGGAGTTGCTGGACCGGAAATAGCGGTATTATTTAATGAAGAAGGTGTAAATGGAGCTCATCAGGATCCACAATATAATATATTATATAGAGGAATTAACATGTACCGTTCTTTTGTTGATGCTGCTGAGGCTAAGAAAATAATGGCTAATGCTAAAATGCTTCAGATTGATGGTGCTCATAATGCCAATGCTACTGCCAAGGAAGCATGGAAGGTGATGCCAGAATTATTAGTTCAACATTCTATAAACTGTGCATTTTCAATTAAAGCAGGTATGCCAAAAAATTTAATTGCTTTATCAACAGTTCCTCCAACATCTGCTCCTGCTCCCTGTATTAAAATAGATTTGCCATATGCTGTTGCATTAAGAGATTTCTTCGAAGATTTTATCTTTAGAGCGCAGATGAATACCAGATATATGGAATCGTGCACTCGAGAAGTTACTGTTTCCCATACCTTAAATGCTTTGATATCACGTTTAACATCTGCACACCTGCAAAGTACTATTACACCTGATGAAGGTAGAAATGTTCCATGGCATTATAACAGTATTCATGGAGTAAATACAGCAAAGCAGTCTTTAATTGCACTTGATGATATTAAAGAATTAATTGAAATTAAAGATGAAGGAATTCTTAAAGAAAAGGTTAGGGAGATAAAAGAAAGAGCTATCCTTTTTCTAGAGGAAATACTCAAAGTTGGAGGATATTTTGAAGCAGTTGAAAAGGGCTTTTTTGTAGATTCAGGATGTTATCCAGAAAGAGCTAATGATGGAATTATTAGATATAAAGAAGGGGGAGTAGCAGCAGGAACTATATTTAAGAGGGCTAAAGATTATTTTGCTCCAGTTTGCAGCCATTTTGGATATAATAATCTTTCATTAGCTCAAAAAATAACTGGTAAGAGAATTGCAAGTAAAGATTTAGAAAAGGAAAGCAAAGATATAGAGGAAATTAATAATAATCAGATTAAGAATATACAATCAATAGAGAAGGATATTTATGAAAAACAGGTTAATAAAGAAATTGATAGTAAGGTGTGTGATTTAATATATGGCTGTACACTTTGTGTTCATGACAAAATTTCTTACATTGATGAGCTTGACGAAATAGATAATGTAAATGTAAGACTTAAGGAAAATAAAGAATATAGGCTGGGAAGAAAAGTAAAGCCAGAGGTTCAGTGGGCTGGTGATGGTGTAATAGTATTATCTATGTTTTTACCGGTAGATGAAAAAACATCTCATTTTGCCTCACTTAAAATTGCAAGAAAGTTTGGATTAAAGGAACCAGAGATTATTCATAAACAGATAATGCATCCTGCTGAAGGAACATATGTTGAGGTAAAAGGCGTAGTACCTTTTAGTATTGATTTAAAAGAGTTGAAAATGCCTGAAATTATTCCTAATTTAGAGTCTGAATATATAGAAAAAACTGTTAGAGAAAAGAATTTAAAAGTTGTTGCTGCCACAGTTGGAGAGGATGAGCACTCAGTAGGAATGAGAGAGATTATAGATATAAAACATGAAGGTATAGAGAAATTTGGATTCAAATGTTATTATCTGGGCACATCAATACCTATTGAGAAGGTGATAGATGCAGCAATAGAAGTGGATGCCAAAATAATTTTGATAAGTACAATAATTACACATGGCGAAATTCATAGAATAAATATGAGAAGACTCAATCAATTAGCAATTGAGAAAGGAATACGAGATAAAGTTATCTTAATTGCAGGTGGGACTCAAATAACAGATCAGATGGCTAAGGAGGAAGGAATGGATGCAGGCTTTGGTCGTGGAACTAAAGGTATTGACGTAGCTTCTTTCGTAATTAGAAAATTAACAGAAAATAAATAATTAAACCAAGAAGAATCAATTAAATAGAAGAG
>JAHJRV010000092.1 GCA_018830725.1 Actinomycetota bacterium
CTTTATAGTGCGTTAAAGGGGTTATTTCATGCATTAAAAAAGGTTTTAAAAGATAGAAGTAAGGTCTTGCGTTAAAACGTTTTAACAAATTAATCAGGTGGTTTTTCTTTAAGAGATCTTTAAAAAACTTTAAATAAATTGAGAATCAGATTACCCCTTCGCTTTTATAATTAAATTAACTTTATTGCCCTCGCTAATATACATAAAATTTTTTTATTTTTTATCTTTATAGGGATCAAACATAATTTAAAAAATGTATATATCAATTGTATAATAAAGATGTATATAAAGATATATATAAAATAATAAAAATACTGAATATACATGTACAAAAAGACTATAATAATCACTAAATTTAGGGGATGGTATTTAGTTACTCCCCCGCTTTTTGTTTATTTTTATTTTTCTACACTTTCTACGGTTTTTGATTAGATTAAATGTAAATAGAGCCCCGCCCGTAGAGCTATTTTGATATGTAAAGCGTAATTTCTAAGCATTAGCTCTATTTCGGTTTATTTTAAATATTTCCTAGATTTGTTAAAATTTAGATGTTCAAGTTATAAGGTAATTTTTATAAATTTCATAAAAAATGGGGTATAAGCCTTTGGGAGGAAATTTTGAAATCACAGAATAAACATAACAAGATGATTCAGGCATGGATAAACCCTCTTTCTATGCGATCAATGATATTATCGAAGGGCTCTGGGGAGAAAATTGAACTTGCTTTGTTGGTTAGCGATCTATGTCAAGATAGTCAGAGTTCTACTGACGCCATTGAAGCTATTGTGAAAAGATACAATAAACTCTCTACTAAGGATCTGAGTATATCTTTTGCACCTGCAGAAGAAAGTATTATTCTAGAGAAGATTATCTGGCCGTTAAAATCCGCCAAACAGGCTTTCTGTCTCGCAGATTTCCTTGGATGTATAGCCTTGTGTGGCATAGTCTGTGAGATGGCTATTATATTTATATACAAACTTTTAGCTAGCAATTTGAATATTAATAGCCTCAACGCTGAGGACGAGGTACTCTTTTTCGACGAAGATAATAGAAAGCATCATGAGAAGTTGACTCAGGACCAGCGGATCAAAAAGTTGAAAGAGAAAAAGTTTTATGTCATTTCAGATGAACGTTTGAGTGATGCAAATACTGTCCGAAAAATTAGGCGGGAATATCTTCACTTTCTCAGCAAGGATTATGCGAAGTTAGAAGAGGATGCTTATAAGACATATAAATCAGCGTTTCGAGTAATCAAGTCTTTAGTCGAACTGCCACTAGGAAAATCGGGGGGATTGGCAATCCCATTTCATTTAAAGTCTTACTTGGAGTCTAAAGGAGTATTCTCATCCAATAGTGTATAACAGTGTGTTTGTGATTCGCTCACCCAATAGTCAAATTGAAAATATAGCAACTTTGAAAAAAGGTTTTTTAGGGTGTATGAAAATAAAAATATATATAAAGTTAAGTTAATTGATCGAGTAAAAGACAGATTCTATTTGTATATTATTAGTATAGTACTATTTATCTTCTAAATAGTCTTTTAATCCAACTAGATCTCTGGTATGTTAATTGCTCTTCTAGTAATTTAACTTTTGTTTTTAGTTCTTCATTTATTTGTTTTAGAATTTCTACTTATTTTTCATATTTACCTAAACTGTTTTTGTTGCAGCGCTTTAACAAATTAATCAGGGGTTTTTTCTTTTATCTTTAAGAGATCTTTAAAAAACTATAAATAAGTTGGGAATTAGATTTCCCCTTCGCTTTTATTATCAAATTACCTTTATTGCTCTCGCTAATATACATAAATTTTTTTTATTTTTTAAAATAAACTTTTTTACACTCAAAACAATACATAACACTAACATTTTTATAAGTTCTCACTAATATTATCTCCTTTTTATCATATCTAATTACTTTATATATACTATCTATCTATACTTCTCTATATTATTAGCATACACCCACTCCCATTTAGATTTGCTATTATATGGTATGGACTTAAAACCTTAGCGTTTCACCTGAAACGCATCTCCTTTTATATTAACTTTTATACTTAATCCTATTTACTTATATCATCTCCTATATGATAAATAATTATTACTTATATGATTTACTTATATTTTTCTACATTATTAGCATATAATTTAGATAATTTAATCGCTAAATTTAGGGTTTGGTTTCTAATTCTTACTTTGGATTAATATGAGATTCTCTATTTTTATTTTTCTGCATTTTTTATGGTTTTTGGTTGGATTAAATGTAAATAGAATCCCCGCCATAGAGCGATTTTGATATATAGAAGCTGCGCGAGCGGGGTTCGAACCAGTGTTATAAGTTTGAAAAGCTCATGTCCTACCACTTAGAATTGAAAAGAGATCAGAAAAATAAAATGGCTTACTCTGGCTTGTAAGCAATTAAATTAAGCACACCACCCAAAAACAATAATTGAGTATATACCAGTAGGTCACAGATCTTCTTACAAAACAATTGCTTTGGGAATATGGTAATTAATCCACGATTTATTAAGTTAATTATGCGGGAATAACCTCCTATATAGGGATATATTCTATACTGTAGACCAGCTCTACGAAGTTCTCTTAAGTATTTCCATAAACGATAAACATGTTCGTTAATACCCATCTTTATCTCTGTGCAATCTAATTCAACACTCTTGACCAGTCCTGCTACAGGTTCATTGATTATAACTACCTGTCCTTGTGGCTTTAACACTCTAGAAACCTCTTTTAAAGTAATAGAAATATTTGAGCTATGATGTAGAGTTGCAGAGATAAAAACTAAATCAAATATTTGATCACGAAATGGAAGAGCATTCATATTACCACAAACTCTTTCGAAGTAAATATTTTCACGGTCTATATATATATCACTTGTTAACAAACCTACATACTTTGTTAATAGAATATCTAAACCTACTGCGTAGCAGCCTTTCCGAGAAAGAAAGCGGGTAGCCCAGCATCGACCTGATCCTAGATCCAAAACTGCCTCTTTACCATTTAAGTTTAACTTTGAAAACATGTAATGGAAATTTTCTGCCTGACTTTTCCACGCAGTTTTATGTTCACCAATAGCATCAGGAAGAGAGAGCATAAGTTCATCTGTGTTGACGACTGCTTTCTCTAAAGCAGTCCATCCTTTCTGCTCATTTATAATCTCAGAGCTGGGATTAATGAGTAAATTTACGATTCCATTGTTGATTTCATAACTTTTTCCACAATCTTGGCATTTAATATAACCCTCTCTTATTTCTATATGGTTTTCATTGGTTATATAAACAATCAGGTTTTCTTTATAACAGACAGGACATCGTAATAAGCTAATTAATTCTTCTCTCATTAATTCTTTAAATCTGAAATAAAATAATAAAAAATAGACTTTTTACATTGTATTAAAATTTCATAATTTATTCATGTATATAGATGCATTTATCTTTCTGTAATCCAACTTATATTATTATAATATATCGTTCACAATGTACATTTATAGTTTTTAATTTTCTTATGTTCTTCATCTTCTGGTTTCAAGTCAAGTCTTGGATTGAATTTAGATGGTTTTATATCGATTATTTTAAGTTTTTTTATTTTTCCCGTTCACGATTTAAATTTATACCCCCTCAATCTAATTCCCGAAAATTAAAGCGAGACTTCCGTGCGGTCTAGGGAGATAAAGCTACAGCTATTTAATATACTATTCCCCTTTTTATAAAAATGTATGCATTTTAGAAGAAAATGTCGTCTCTTTAAAACTAAGTAAAGTATAGATATCGTTTGAGTAAATTCTTAATATAATCTTTTTCGTTTGTTATTTTAGAGCGCGTTTAAGGGGCTATTTTGTGCGTTTCTAGAAGTTAA
>JAHJRV010000093.1 GCA_018830725.1 Actinomycetota bacterium
AAATCAGGGTTAAAACTGCGGCGGGTACGGTCTTTTCCTTTTTTAAAAAATTCATAATCAAGGCTATAAAATCTCATATCTCGAGATTTAATCCAAGAATCTAAATATTTTGCATATTTTATTAAATTAAAGACAAAAGCTTTTTCCGGTTCATGAGAAAGAATAACTAAATTTTGAGGAGTTTTAAATAAAGAAGTATTAACCGCGAAAAGAGGTTGATCTTTTATTACTTGCCGGAAATAATCTGATTTATCCTGAGGCATAAAATAATCTAAGGTCATTTGATCACTGGGACCTTTTTTAAATCTTTTTGCTAAATAATCAATAACAAATTTATTTTCTTCTTCTAATTCTTGTTGATAATCTTCGGAGATAAAAACACTGGTATATTTATTCAGCTCTCCAGAACGGATACTGGAAGCATCCATTTTTTCTGTTTTAATCTCGAGCAGTTTTCCATCTATATTTATCCTTTTTGGTTTTTTTGTTCCTTGAGAAAGAAATTGATTAAAAAAGATATTTATTTGTTGGCGATTATTCTTAGATAATTTACTATCTCTAAAGCCCGCATTTTGCATCGAGGTTTTAATCATTCCTTTAATATAATCAAAATCAGCTAATTTACCAACCTCAACTTTAATTCCAAAATCAAAATGTTCATTTTCAAACTGATGACATTTAAATCTATCAACAATCTCTGTAGCTACTTCATCAACTGTAAAAAATTCTTTAGTTAGATCAAATCTTTTTTGACCCAGCAGAAAATCTACTTTTAAATGTAATTTTTCGGAAGGACAAGTTAAGATTAAGGTTCTATTTTGAGGGATGTGTTTTTGGTTGGTTATTTTTTCGGTTTTCATTCCTGGCTGATATTCTAAATTGAAAAGGTGAAAGTTGTGTTTAGTTCGCAATCCCTTTTCTAATATTCGAGAGGTAAAGCGAGCTTCACAATCTGTAACTGCCCACATTAATTCCTCTATATGTGCTGCAAATCTTTCATGATTGGCTATAGTAACTACGGGATAATTCCCTTGGATTATACTATTGGGAACTTTGCGAGGTAATCTTAGACCTCTTCCTAATACTTGAGAAATAAGAAGTTTAGATTTGAATACTCTTTCTTCCATAGGAACAATCTGATAAACATTATCTACATCCCACCCTTCTGATAGTTTATTTACCGCAAAGATAAATTCTACTTTGCCTCCCGGCTTTTCAGGATTAAGCTCTTCTATCTGTTCTAATTTTTCTTGATAATCATTATCCGTAGGTTTACTGATTACACAAATTACTTTCTCTCTGGCTAAAGAATCCAGCTCAGAAATAGAAAGATTTTGGTATTCAGGATGGATATTTTTTAAATATTCACTTAGATCTTTAATAAATTCCTCAGTATTTTTTTGAGCGCGTGCTTGGGTAGGGTTGATAAAAATAGTAATCGGTTTTAAATAGGAACTACCCTTATTATCTCGATAAGAACATTTTTCTTTGTTTTCATCATGGGTAATTAATATCTGTTCATATTTTTGAGAGAGAGAAACAATTTCCTTTTCTCCTTCAATTTTGGTGTGAATGATAGGATTAATTTTTTTAATAATTTTTTCTTCTGTTGCATCTTTTATAGAATAATTGCAAATTACATCAGAAAAATACTCATCCTGATTATAAGGAGTCCCGGTAAAGCCGATATGTCTTTTAATCTTTGGTTCTTCTCGAATAAATTTCATCCATAAACGTTCCTCAAGGTCTTCCCTTCTCCCACCTTCTTTAATAATATAAGTATTTCCACTAAAAGATAAATGCGAATAAGCATGATGTACTTCGTCACTTAAAACTAAGACTTCATCAGTCTGAGAAAATAGGGTATCTCCAATTGAATTTCTATCTTTGTTATATACAGAATTAATATTTTCAATGACGATTGAATTATCTACAATTGGTTGATTTTCATCTAAAAGATTAATGGGTATATTGCGGTATTTTACAGGAAGTTTTTGTTGTAATCTATGAGCAGTTTGTCCGTATAAATATTCTCGAAATTTTCCTCTTAGACCACTTTCAATTACCGTAGAAGTGGGACCAAGTACTAACACTCTTTTTGTTTTACCTAAGATAATGGAAAGATAAGCTATAGCAAATATTACATAGGACTTTCCTGTACCAGTAGCTAAATGTACTACACCAGATAATCTATCTGGTAAAGGTAAATGCCTTAAAAAATTCTCTTCGCTCTGAAATCGTTGTTGAATAGCTTCCTTTTTCTCAAAATTTTCTCGGGCTAATTGAGAAACATCCCGATAGCCCCCTCCCCAAAGATAGATCATCAATTCTTTGATTGCATTATACTGATAGTCCCGGCTACCTACTAATTCTCTAACAAAATCTTCCACTTCAGAAAAATCGAACTTATCATAATTACATTTACGGATATTGATATCCAAGGTGTGATTTGATAAATACAGTTTTTCAACCTTGGGCATTTTAAGCGACCTTCCTTTTCTTAAATTTTTATAATTTTACTTTCATTACCATGCTTATCAATAGCAATTAAATGACTATTTTCGGTTAACCCTTCTATTTTTACTATTCCTTCATCATTAATTTCGTTTTTATAGATTGCTTGGTCAAGATTAAATACTTGCCCATTATAATTTTTATCGATTAATATCATTGACAGCCCTTCTAATCCTTCATATCTTTCTTTGTTTTGATTTAATATCCCAGTAGAAAAATGTTTTATTTTAAATCCTTCTGGCATTTTTTCTATTTCTATTTCTATTTCTTCATTAAAATAAAAACCGGCTGAAGAGATAAGTTTATTAATATCTCCGGTAGATGCAGGTTGGTCTTTAATCTGAAAATGGCGAGAAACGTCTTCTAATATCTTATAGGGAAATTTTAATAATTTAAAATTAATATCTTCATTATTGCCATTTTTCAAAGTGGTGTTAGTTATGACTGTACAGGATTCTGGGGTTACTATATAATAATCTCCTTTTAATCTTCCTCCTGTAGCTCTAATTATCTCTTTTAAATAGTCTTCATCTATTCTAACTTCTTTAAGATATTCATCATCCCAAACAGGATATATTTCGACTGGGTTATTATCTTTTTCAGCATAGATATTAGAAAGTTTGTATTTAGAAATATAATCTTTTTCTTCTCGAATAATGCTAAATAATCCCAACACAAAATTAATATAGGCTTCCTTATTTTTTCTTAAATTCATAATCCGAGAGAAATCATATACTCCGGCAGAAACTATGGAAAAAGGTTGAGGGGGCTGGCCATATTTTTCATTTTCCTTCGCCTCTTGCCCTAATTTTTTAGAAGCAGCGATATTCCAGATTCTTTTTTGCATGGTATAAATGGCATGTTTGCCAAAATCACACATGATCCAGCGACGATCTAGTTTCTCAGCAACCGCAGCTGTAGTTCCAGAACCAGCAAAACAATCGAAAACTAAATCATTGCGATTAGAAAAAGTATTAATAACCCTAAATAATAATATTTCAGAGTTTTCTGTTGGATAATCAGTTTGAAATGAATAACCTGGGATATCTGTCCAATTAGAATCAACTAAAATTGTTTCTGTTGAGTCAATAAAATATTGTGGTGTACCAGTTTTTGATATTCTTATTTTTCCTAATTTCTCCAATTTATTAATATTTTCTTGTTTAAATGTCCAATGCCTTCCTTTTGGAGGGTATCTTAGTTTCCCTAAAATAATTAAAGGACTGCCTTGGCCTTGCGAATCCATTGCATGCCAACGATTTTCTTTCTTACTTTGTAATTTTTTATAAAATGGTTGAAAATTATCTTTATATCTTCCTGTTTTTGAATATATAAATAAAGAATCTGTTGCTACATTAAACTTTTTAGCTCCTGAATCTGATTTCTTTATACGATTAATAACAATTTCGTTTAGAAAATTATCTTTACCGAATATTTCATCTACAATTATTTTGACATAATGCCCAAAATGATAATCTAATCTAATAAAAATGCTTCCATCGTTACTCAATATTTCTCGTAAATAAACTAATCTTTCTCTTAATGTCTCAATAAATTCAGCGCCCATTAATTTGGCACTATAACTCATTTCTCCATCATTTCCGCCATACTCATCACCTGTCCCAAACGGAGGATCAATATAGATTAACTTAACTTTCCCCTTTACTTTATCTTTAATTAAAGGGTCTTGATTTAAATAACAGGTTTTTAGAAATTG